>JBDLIZ010000288.1:0-6888 GCA_039714615.1 Pseudomonadota bacterium
TTTAGTCCGCGTCGTTGCGCGATGTGCATGGATGCACAAGTGTCGCAGGCACAGGATGTGCTGGAGCGACCCTCGACCTGCACCCCCAAAAACGCACACTCTACCCCGTCCAACTGCGGATTCTAGATTGAAGCTGGTCCCGGAGGGCCTTAGACGTTCGCCCTAGTGGTCGTCTGGCCGGAGAAACTATCGCCACGCTGCAGTAAGGGTCTCACCTCATGCTCGGGTAGAGGCTCACTGAATAGAAAGCCCTGTGCCTCCTGACAACCCTCTTCAGTCAGAAACGCGAGTTGTTCCTCGGTTTCGACCCCTTCTGCAACAATTGACATCTGCAGCCTGTGCCCAAGCGCAACAATAGCGCTGGTGATCGCCAAATCATCTGGATCGCTCGGGATGTCTCGGACAAAAGATCTGTCTATTTTCAGTTTCTGAATTGGGAGCTGCTTGAGATAGCTCAGCGATGAATGACCTGTACCGAAATCGTCAATCGCAATGCTCATCCCCATTGCGCGCAATGATTTCAATAGCACGATGACCTCGTCCGGCTGTTGCATGATATAGCTCTCGGTAAGCTCGAGCTCCAAATCCCGAGGGTCGAAACCGCTGTCTGCCAGACTGTCGGTAACCGTCTGCAACAGACTGCCTTCCACTATCTGCTGGCCGGACAGATTCACGGACATTTGAATAGCGGGAAGTCCTTGTTCCCGCCATGCTTGCGCCTGCCGACAGGCAGTTCGCAGTATCCATTTGCCAACCGGGAGAATTAGGCCGTAATCTTCGAGTGCGGTAAGAAAATCGGCCGGCCCAATCAGGCCCTGCTCCGGGTGTTGCCACCTCAGCAGTGCCTCGACACCAGTAATATGACCGGTCTTCGTGTTCCACTTTGGTTGGTAATGCAGCACGAACTCATCGCGCTCCAGCGCTAACCGCAAACTGGATTCCAGGCGAAGCTTTGCTCGGGTGGCGGCAGTCAGGTCGCTGGTATAAAACTGATAGTTATTTTTCCCTTTTTCTTTGGCCCGATACATCGCGGCGTCGGAATTGCGAACAAGCTCATCCACGGTGATGCCATCGTCGGGATACAGACTGATGCCGATACTTGCAGTGATAAACAATTCGTGCTCCTGGATACTGAAGGACTGACCCAGTGAATCCAGCAAGTCCTGAGCCACGGTGCGTGGATCCTCGGGTACCCGGTAGTGCTCCAATAGAATCATGAACTCATCACCGCCGAGACGGGCGACCGTATCGCCTTCCCGTATCCGGTTGGACAGCCTGGTTGCACAGATCTGCAGTAGATGGTCGCCGACGGTGTGACCAAGCGTATCGTTGATATTCTTGAACCGGTCGAGGTCAAGAAAGAGCACGGCCAACTGGCGGCGTTCCCGGTACGCGCGATGGATGGCATGATCGAGCCGGTCCCGCAGCAACAGCCGATTGGGCAAGCCCGTCAGCGTGTCATGGTGCGCGAGATGATCCAGCTTTTGCAGAGATCGTTTGACGATGGCTACGTCGGAAAAGACCGCCACATATTGGCTGATCTTGCCCTGGTTATCCTTGACGACATTGACGGTGAGCCACTCCAGGTGGGAATTGCCGGATTTCTTGCGGGTATATATCTCTCCTTCCCACCTGCCTGTCTGCGAAAGTTTTTCAAACATCTCTTTGTAGAATGCCTTGCAATGACGTTTCGACCTCAGAAGTCGGATATGCCGGCCGGCTATCTCATCTCGTTCGTATCCGGTTAACTCGCTGAACGCCTGGTTGACGGCAACAATACGCGCTTGCGGATCCGTTATGATGACCCCTTCGCCACTGCTCTCAAAGACCATCGCCGCCTGGCGGATATCACGGTCCTGTTTCCCCAGGGTCCTGATGGACAACAACGCGATTGTCAGCAGTAGCATCAGCCCGATCAGGAACACCAGAACCAACAAGGTCCGATTCGCGCCGCGGTTCTTTTCCAGTTGCACGGCGAGACCGGTGGCTTGACCTTGAACTTCTTCGACCAACCGTTCCACGTGTTGCTTCAGCTGTGCTGCAACGTGCCGGTTGTTGGCCAGAAGTTGCTCGATCTGAACGTGCGCGTCCAATTGTGCGCGGCGAATGTCGAACAGGTTTTCGGGGCCATCTCCGAGTGCCTGCAGGCGCCTTTCGATGTTGGCGACATTGTCCGCGAGAATCGGATTGCGCTGTGACAATCGACTGTTCAAAAAATCGTCTGCTGATATCAGAAAGGTAGCGAGAGATCGCTTGAAACGATCTTGCAGGCTGGACACACTATCGCGGCTGTCGGCGTCGGCCACGGCCGTCAACAGTGCGAACGATAAATTCCCCTCCGCCTTGATATCCAGTGCATACCCCATATCTTTTACTGACTGCTCAACAAAATCAGCAATCGTGGATTGGGCCGTCTGCAATGCGGTCGAAAAATAGCGCGCCAGGGCGTCCCGCGCATCAGCCTGTGCCTCCGAAAGCACTGCCTCGAATTTCGGATCACGTCGACTTCCTGCTCGACTTTGGCGGCTTGGCCAGCTGGCGCGAAAATTCTCTCCGCTGTCGGCTAACTGTCGGGTAATGGGGTCTTGCGGTTTTCCCGAAGTCTGAAGCAGCTTCAGCGTACGTTCCCAGGCCTCAATAAAGCTCTCCCGGGACGCGTGAACATCGGACATCTCCGGTTTCATCAAATCTCGGTATGCAAGCTGCAGCTGCATGAGGGCGAGCAGGTGCTCGACATGTTGATCACGCAGCGCTTTCAGCGCCGCCACGTTGACACGTGCGGCACGTTTTCCAAACAGACGGGTCAAGGAAGAGACGCCCCAGACGACGGGGCTTACGGTATCGGAGAATTCGCTGTGAACATCGCGGATGCGGGCCATTGCCGATGAATGTCGCTCATCAAGGACGATTCGCTCGTTAGTTGCGCTCTTCAACTTCGACAAGGTGTCTGCGAGTGTCGCTACGTTGTTACGAACCTGCTCGAGCCGATCGGATTCGGAGGTTTCTTCCAGCATCGCAACATTGTTGTCGATCTCCCTCTTCAGCTTGTCCAGCCCTGTGGCTACCTGTTCCGTTTGGCGCGGGTTGCGAGCGTTAGTCAGGCTGGGGGCAGACGCCGCTAGTAAGGCGCTGTGTTCTGACAAGCGCATGGCGACCAGTGTCTTGGGGAGAATATCGCTGATCGCCCGCTCAACCGCCGTGCCGAGCTGGCTCATCAGATACAGGGCGAACCCGCCGGCTAGCAACAGGATAAAGGCACTAGCTGCGAAAGTCAGGGAAAGTCTCTGGCTGAAACTCTTATTGTGACTCTTGATGTAGCTCATTCTGGTTGATTCGGTAGAACGCGGATTACCCGGCTTTCGGTTATTCCACACCATGTTGATCGAGTATCTGTGCTGCGTTGGTTTTATCAATCGTCAACGTCGGTAAGGTCAAACGCTTTTCGACCGGTTCCCCGCTCAAAAAGCGCAATGCCTGCCTGATCCCCTCGTCCCCCGGTGTCTTGTAAAGGAAGGTGGCATCCAGAATACCCTCGCTGACCCACTTGACGCCCTCGGCTGGGATGCCATCGATTCCGAGAAAAGCAATGTCGGCTTCGCGCTGGACGTCCCGGGCTGCCAGATACGCACCATAGGCCATTGGATCGTTGTGTGCGTACACTAAATCGATGCGATCCCAGGTGTCCAATGCCTCGGTCATAATTCCGTAGGCCAAGTCTTGTTTCCAATCGCCATCTTGCGGCGAGTTTACAATTTGCACCCCGGGTTCCTGAGCGATGACCTCAACAAACCCGTTGTGTCGATCGTTGGCGGGCGTCGACGCCATCCCACCCCAGATTTCTACCACGTTTCCCTGTGCTTTCCCGGCGCCGCCGAGCAATTCAACCGCCTCGCGCCCTGCCGCCCGGCCGATTTCTCGGTTATCGCCACCGATATATTGCGTATAGCGGTCGTTGGATACATCACGATCGAGAACAAAGACTGGAATGCCTGCGGCAAAGGCCTTGCTCACGGGGGGGGTAAGTTCTTCGGTGACCTTCGGCGAGATCAATATGGCGTCGACGCCCGCGGAGATAAGTTTTTCCATGTCGGCAACCTGGCGGGAGACAGAATCCATGGCGTCATGGACGATGAGTTCTATCTCTGGATACTTTGCCGCCTCGGCCCTGAGTTCTTTGTTAAACAACAGGCGCCATGGCTCGGTGGTCGTAGCTTGCGAAAAACCGATTATGTAGCGATCTTTCTTTCCGGACTGACCGGGTTGGGGGCCCCCCTGCTGTTCTGGCAGACCCATTGCAGCGCGATAAACGGCCAACTGCCTCTCACGGCCCAAGTCTTCGGTAATGCGCTCCCACGCCAGCGCAACGCGATCCATTGCCTCTTCGTAGTTACTGTCGCCTCGCAGTATGCCGCTCAGTTCTTCTTCGAGCGCCTGGGTATAGCGATAAAAACCCGGGATCCTCAGATCGAGGGCCACATTCGATGAGTCGAGGCTGGTGCGCACCATATCCAGGTATTCCGATGCGGCAGTCATGGAGAGGGCCTGGGTCCAGGCATCTATGTTGGTAAAATGAGTGAAGCGATATGGATTGATACCGGTCCCGCTGGTGACGACATCATGAAGGCTGTTTTCGGGATTCGAAAACCAGGTTATGTAATCCCATGCGGCCTCTGGATGACGACTGTTCTTGGGGACGCCGGCTATCCAGCCGCCAAACGCCAGGAAAGGGGCCTTGTGTACCGCATCCGTCTCGTCCCATTGCCACAGCCTGCCATTCCAGACCCGTCTTGTTCCGGGCAGCACAAAATAGCCGACCTTGCCGGAAACTTTTGAATGATCGGGATCGGCGGCGATCTGGGCGGTGTCGCCCCAATCCAGGGCCATCGCGGTGTGTCCGCCGAGAAAGGCATTTCTTGCTTCAACGATGCCGAAGTCGAGTGCATTCGGTGGGCTGAATGCCAAGATTTCCTTGTACTCCCATACTGCGCGTAACCACCCGGGATTGTTAATCTGTGCACGCATGGTATCGGGGTCAAAAAATTGGGCCCCGGGATGATCCGGATTATTGGTATAGGCGGAGCCGCGGCTGAACAGGGTCCAGAACTGCTGCCCGTTACGCGCGAAGGCCTCTGCCGTACCGTACATACGACCACCGCCACCCAGCAGTCGACCGTTAAAGAATTCGGCAATATCGCGGTATTGGCACCAAGTGTCCGGTGGGAACAGTTCGTACCCGTAACGGGCCCGGAAATCAGCCCGGTTGTGCGGGTCTTCGAACAGGTCCTTTCGATAGTAACCGCTGAACAGATCGCCATCGACAGTCGCCGCGATCCATTTTCCGTCCCATGTCATCAGTCTTTCCCGATAGATGGGATGGATGTCATCGAAATCCTCGCTGTCTCGTAGTTCGCTGGGCATCTCCGTCAGATAAGGGTAGAAGTCGGCTGCCCAGGCGGATGGAAACAGCAGGACATCGTAGACAGGCTCGGCTGATGTCAAAGACGCCATATAGTCGACAAAAAGTTGGCTGAAATCCGACGGCAGAACCTCCGCTTTACCGCCGGTCCTCTTCTCCCACGTTTTAGCGTGCGCCTTGGCCGGACTTCCAATGGCATCAACGTTCTGGACCCCAATTAATATGGTCGTTCCGGCTAATTCCTTGGTGTCGGCGAAACTGGCGGTAGCCGGTAAACCAGATAAAAAGACCAACAGGCAGAGGGATCTGAACATTTTAATATTGCCGTATCTCACTGATTTTTGCTCCTGGACGCAACGTCAATTTGTGTGGAATGCCACCAGCAACTGCCCCCGCAACAACTTTTCGCGTGTGTTCGAGTCACGTCCAGAGGATGGGTACAGCGAAGTCATAATCCGGTTATCCATTAGCCCGCCGAAACTGCGCCAGAGAGCCGTCAGACATGGTTTGGACACGTAGTGTACTGAAAAGATTGGAAATACCGAGGATACCAATCCCTCCCTCTCCGATGGAGAATAACTTTTTCCACCACCGAAAGTGTCTTCAACTACAACCGCGGGTAAAGATGGTTCTGCTAAAATGGGTGATGGATAGGCGGATGGATAGGCGATTCAACCGTACCTGGCCGATCATACCACCTCGATCTTTTCCATCAAGTCCCGGCATCGGAAGCAATTGCTCCAAGGATCGCAGCGTAGAGAGGCGAAAAGAAGACTCTGAGGAATCGCAGGCCCAGTATTTTCGCAAGGAATCGCCGCGCAGGGCATGCGTGGCACAGGATCGACCTGTCGCCCTCGGCGTGGAGGGCGGCTTGATATAGGGGGTCGATAGGGATCACTGGCGTTGGGTCACCAGTTCACCGTTTGGTCGAACTGGAAGTCAGGCTCGGCTTGGGCGATCATTTCGGCCGTGGGGAGTGACTTGACTTCCGACTCCCAGATTGGAGGCCCATGCGCCGGGGCGATTCTCGGTGGATCGGCGGGTTCGCCGATGTGCGTCAGTATGCGGCGTACCGAGACGCCGGCGGTCCGGAAGGCGATGATTCGCATTTCGGCGCCGCACTGGGGACAGGCGAGCGGCGTAGATTTGTAGATGCGCGCCAGTAGCACGGCCCACAGGTAACGGGCGGGTGGGCGCCAAACGGCCTCGACGGTCTCTTCGGTGTCTTTCTTCTTCTCAAGTCACTAGACCGCTGTCACCCTGGAGCAGACCTTGGAAACGTAACTCAGAAGGCAAATCCAAAGCGGTCATTCAGAATCGAATGCCCCTACTAGACCATTGTGAGTGGATTGGTGCTGTGGATTGGTGCTAATGTTTTCCTGATTACCCCTGATACTCAGCTACTCTGACGGCTGAGATTGTCCATAAGTACCGGGCGTATCTGGGGCGCGGTTGCAGGACACGCAGTGAAT
>JBDLIZ010000289.1:0-6872 GCA_039714615.1 Pseudomonadota bacterium
GGAGCACAACAACGCAGATGGCCGCTTCTCGCCTCGCCCGAAGGGAGCCCCCCAAATGCGCCACTGCGGCGTTGCGGTCCTTGAAAAGGGCATGCCATTTCCTGCGGACCGCGCCTTACATTGACGCATTTGGGGGGCTCTGTATCCATCAATACTATGTTGGTAGACCACGAGTGAGGGGGCAAGGCGTTGTACCGCGGTTTGTTTCTGCTCAGTGACACTGGTATTCGCCTGCGCTGGCGTTAACACCAGCGAGGCGGGAGTAGCGATCGAGACCAAGCCTATGACGACCAGAACCGCTATCGTGGAAGAGCTCATCCGACTGAGCCGCGCCGCCATCAGCCGAAAGCTCAGCTCGATGTCCCAGCCTTCCAGAATTGTGCGACGGTTGAGATACAGGGAAAACCCCGCGCCCACATACATCGGTTCCATCACGCTCACTGCAATGAAATAACTGGCATTGGAAAACAGCTGGTACCAGATAGCCTGTTCACCGCTGATTATCTGCTGCCAGAGAGCATCATCATGGCCCTCCGGAATGAATAGCAGGAGCGCCCCGATCAGGCCAATACTGAGGACTGTCTCAAGATGTAGACAAACCACGGTCAGCCAAACGGCGTGGGATCTGCTGCGTTGTTGTAAAAGACGTTGGCGACTGCGTCGCGGTCGCGCGCGTAAGACCTCGAGCTGCCACACCGGCAGATTGAAACTACGTGCAAGATCAGCCCGCAGCAGGGTCAGATGAGCAAACAATCCTGTCTTGAGCAGTCCAGGCAGTATCTTGAAGGTCTGTTGTAGGGTGGGTGTAGCGCCGAACAGCGCATGGCCGATGACATACAGGACGACCCGATCATAAAGGGGTTTCAGCCACCAAAACACCAGACCGGCGATCCATGGATGGTCATAAAAGACGATATTGAGAAAAACAAAGAAAGGAAAGACCGTTGCAAACCAGGCAGCATAGACCGGCGACCACCAGTGCCGAATCAGTTTAAATCCCAGGTCCATGGCCTCCCAAGCATTTCGAGGACGAATCACCACACTGACTTTTTCAAGCTCCACGACCGCGGCCCACCCAGCCGAAATAGCCAATAACCATCAGCCACAATAGCCCTCCCACAGCAAATTTCAGCTCCAGGGGAAGACCGTCGATCGAAGACCAGTAGGCCTCGATGAATGCAGCACTCAGGAACATGAGTGCCGCGCCATAAAGCATCTGCACCGCGACCCGGCCCTGTTCGCGCAATGCGCGCATACGACCCATCCGTCCCGGACGGATCAGCGCGGCACCCAGCCTCAAACCGGCCGCACCACTGAGCACGATGGCATTGAGTTCCATGGCGCTATGACCTATGGTAAAACTCCAGAAAGGCAGCTGATATCCGATGTGGATGAGATAACCCGCAATCGTGCCGATCAGCAGACCGTTAAAGACCAGAAAAAAAACGCTGCCAAGCCCCATAAACAGGCCGCCGGCAAAGGTTTGGAAACCGATCCCGGTATTGTTACGGATATAGTATCCGAACATGAGGAAATCACTCCGGCCCTCACGGTCTTGATCCACCCTGCCCTCTATCCGCGGCGTGTACATCCCCTCAAAGGCCTGCACCTGCTCGGGTTCCATCAAGGTATAAACACTTTGTGGGTACAGCTGCACCAGCATGATCATGGCCAACAGTGGACCATAAAAAAGTAGCGCCGATAGCCCTACCAATCGCCACTGACGACGCACCAATACCGGAAAACCTGCCGCCAGATAGAACACGATGGCCCGGCGCAGGTCGCGGCGCGAACCGTATAGTCGTTGATGCGCCCGAAGTACCAGACGGCTGAGCCTAGCGATGAGCTGCTGGCTATAAAACCTTGAGCGCGCTAGGGCGAGGTGATGGCAGATCTGACGAAAGAGATGCGGGAAATCGGTATCGACCGGGACCTGAGAGGCAGCGGGGGACCCGTCTACGGCCTTTACGATAGAGAGTTCCAGCCACGATTCAAGCCGTGTCCATAGCTCTTGATGACGTGCAACAAACCGCTCCTGATTCATCGTCTTCCAGCGATCCAAGCCGCGGTTGCCAGGACCCCTTCCAGCATCTCTTTGGAGTCGGTCTTGCTCCTATCGGTCAAGGGGCCGGTGAGCTGGGCCAATTCTTCATTTCGTTGCGGGGTAAGCGAAACACTGCGCTCGGCAAAGCTCACCAGGGCCTGTTGTTCTTCGAGGGTCAAGGCATATTGCGGGCTAAGCGGCTGCACCTCCGGCAGTGTAGAAGGCAACCGTTGAGTCTCGCTGTAGACGACGATGGTACCGGCAACCAGATCACCCAGGCGCTTAAAATCCGGGCCGATCAGCATACTGATCAGACCAAAACCATAGATAAAGGGTAAAAAGTCAACAAACCGCAATAGATTACGAATCATGGAAGCGGACCAATCCACACTCGTGCCGTCATCGCATAAGACACGCAATCCCATGGTGGATTTGCCTGGCGTTTGCCCCTCTCGATAGACCTCATAGAAGACAAAATAGAACCATTCCATTAGAAACAGGATGATAAAATACAGACCAATCATGAAATCGCCAGCCACGAAAAGGCTCAGAAGGAGCCCAATAACGATGTAGATGGCCGTTCGAAACAGGGTATCAATGGACCAGGCCAAGGCCCTGGCAACAGGACCCGCAACCGTCATACTCAACTCAATACCCTCCGGGATTTCTACATTGCAGAGAGTATCCAGTGGAGATTCGCGCATAGGTATAGAGGGAAGTTAAACAAGTAATGTGCTCTACTGCGTCCAGATCCTCATAACCTGAACTTGGGGCGTAAACCGGAATAGACTAAGGAGATGAAAACAGTGACTGGAAGGTTATCGACCCATTGCGGCATAGGAGCCCGTCGAGCTCAGCGATGATGGTGGGGATGTTATCGAGATTACGCTAGAGGCAATGCAAAGCTAAAGGTGGTTCCTCTATCAACTTGACTGGACACCTCAATCTTGCTGTTGTGCAATTCAAGTATGCGTTTTGCGATAGCCAGCCCCAGCCCTGCATGATGACTGCCCCGGTGAGTCTTGCCGACCTGGTAAAAAGGTTCGAAGACCTGGGGCAAATCCGAAGCCGTAATACCGCAGCCGGTATCCTCTACCAGCACCGTTACCTTATCGCTCTGGCGGATGTCGACCCTCACCAATCCACCACGGGGTGTATGATCAAGGGCATTTTCCAGAAGATTCTCCAATACGCGTTCGATGAGCCCTATCTCAGCAACCACGAAAGGAACGCTCTCGGGGACCTGCATTACCAACCGAATCCCTTTCTTTTTTGCCTTGAGCTGAAACTTGAGCACCACATCCTGTAGCAGTTCCGCCACGGGAAAGGATTCCAAATGGGGGATTTTCTCTTTCGTTTCCAGTTTTGCGAGCTCGAAAAGGTCTTCCACCAAGCGAGTTAGACGCTCACTTTGGCGCAGTGCAATGGCCAGATACTCGGCACGTTCATCCACCGACAGCATACTCTCTTTGATTTGCAGGGTCTCGAGATAGCCATGCAAAGAGGCAAGGGGGGTGCGCAGATCGTGTGATACCTGGGCCACCAATTGACGTCGCAAGGCATCTTTTGTATTCAATTCATCCAGCTGGGCGATGATGTGGTTCGCCATTTCAGCAAAAGTGGTTTCAAAACCTGCTATTTCATCACCTGACCAAGAACCATGATTCTTGCTTAGAGCAACCTTGTCGCTGAAATCGCTGTTTCTGAAGTTGTCCATAACCTTGGCTAATCGCTGGAGTCTGCGGGTCAGGAGATGGAAGACCAGTAATCCCAGAAACAATCCAAATATCAGACTACCGAAAACGGACCAGCCACTCATCCGCAAGAAATATCCTTCCTGGATCGCCTGATCGATCAAATCGAATTCTTCTCCCCTAAGAATTACATAAAGATACCCCTGGAGATCCTCTGCCGAAGGCACCGGTGTCACCGAAAACACCTTGTGTCGTTGATGGCTGCGCGGATCATCACCCAACAGAGGAAAACTCTGTGTCCCTTGCAGAAAGGCCTTGATGGGTGCCAGAGAAACCCGTTTACGTTTCACCTTATCCGGCTCGGCGGAATAGGACAGAATTTCACCTTCCGGATTCAGCAGATAGATTTCTATACTCGGGTTTATGGTCATGAAATAATGGAAGGTCTCCTTAAGAGCGGATTCATTGATCGCTCCCTGTTGCACCAGATCGCGATCTGCTACCAAGTTGCGAGCGAGATCCCGATTGAAACGCTGATTGACCTCCTCGAGATAATGTCTGGTGGCCGATACACTGAGTAATGCATACATCAACCCTATAACCATGAGCAATAGGGCTAGGGCAAGCGAGAGTTTGGCATACAGGGTCCTTGGCATGACTCAGCTGGGTCCCTTTGAATTTTTTTCGAAGACACAGACGATGATTAACATTCATCCCTAAATTTGTAACCAACTCCCCATACCGTGAGGATATACTGCGGCTGGGTAGGATTTTTCTCGATCTTGGCTCGCAATCGATTGATGTGAGAATTTACGGTGTGTTCATAACCGTCGTGACCATATCCCCAGACCGAGTCGAGCAGTTGGGCCCGAGCATAAACGCGACCTGGATTTCTGGCAAAATGAACCAGCAAATCAAACTCTTTAGCGGTCAGATCTACTGATTTTTTCCCCAGAAAAATCCGCCGTTTCCATATATTTATGACCAGCTCTCCACACACCAGGCTGTTCTGCTCTGTGGTCTGGGCCTGACGCTCGGACATCGCCTCCACTCGGCGGAACAATGCCTTCACTCGCGCCTTCAATTCGGCAATGCTGAAGGGTTTGGTCAAGTAATCATCCGCACCCAACTCGAGCCCAAGCACTCGGTCGAACTCGGATGAACGCGCAGTAAGCATCAAAATCGGTGGATAACCGGGCTTCGCCCTGAGTTGCCGGCAGACCGCAAGACCATCGATCTCGGGTAACATAAGATCCAGAACGACCAGATCGTAAGATCCGCTGTCAAACGCCCGCAACCCCCTCGAACCATCGACGGCGATATCCACTTCACAATGAATATCCCGCAGATGAAGCTGTACTATTCGAGCAATGTCCGGGTCATCTTCAATAATCAGTACCTTACGCGTCATGATCCTATCATTCTATTGGGCGCGGAAATTTGGCAATAGCGCTGCTATGGGCAGGTGTAACGCACCAAATAATAACGATACCCGCCCTGATCGTTTCAGTGCGAGTATCGTCATCAGAAAACGAATCAATTTCAAGGTCTTTTCAGCCCATCATTTTTTAGTCAGACAGTTTCTTAGTCCACCGTAACCACCAGCTGGGCCACCGGATTCAACCAGCGGTGGATACGACTGTCCAGATCGCTGATACCCCCTTTTAGTTGCGTATCACCCAATATCCCACGATGGACGTGAACCTTGGTATTGTGGTCAGGCCCCGCTGCACCCTTGGCCTTCACCCCGCCATTTCCACCCGGATCGGCGGGGATACCGGGAACACCCGGGACCCCGCCGCCATTGATTATCTCGTCATTTGCCTCCGTCGCTGCATCATAACCATTGAGATGAAAGACATAACGACCTTTACTGTTTGGGATCTTTACGGCGTCAAGTCCGACAAAGCCGTCATTGGTAGGAAGTAACATGGCAACGATGGAAAGATACGTCACCTTCCCCTCGTCAAATTTAAATTTTGCAGTAGCGCTCTCTCCAGGAGCCAGAACGCCGGCTGCCGGATCCGCCACCAAGACGCCGCCTTTGGCCTCGACATCATTGATCAGCCCACTAATGTCCCCTCCTTCGGCCATGAGCTGCAGATTAAAAGATGCCTTCTGACCGACCTGGAAGAGATGCATGCCCCTCCCATGGGCGGCTACCAGCAAGGGCGTGAAATAGAGAGCATTGGCCAAATTGGTTATCCTGACATTCAACTCGCGGGCCAGCGCCGAATCCGCAATCAGAATGCTGACTGAGAGTAGCGTGGCGGTGATCATGTGTTTCATAAATATTCCTCCTGGGTGTAGTATCCAAATTGATCGATAGTTTGCTGTCCATTCAACCACTCCGATAGTGACTTCAATCCACTCACCGTACGCTGTCGATTTGACGACAGAATTCTCCCGTGACTATCACCAGAATCTCACGATTTTATAACATTCTCGTTTAAGACCCGTTGACTCTGATTGTTGATGATCAACTAAGGAATGCGAACGACACACTTCCCCACCTGGCGCCGCATGATCGTTCGTATTCAAGGCGCGACAATAGGCGCATAGCCCAGGTAACGCCGAAGACGGACGATAAGGCAAGCCAGGTGGGGAAGTGTGTCGGTAGCATCCCTAAGGTGAGTAACCCCACAGATACCCTGTAAACTAGGGTCTGAACCAGGAGCATACTTCAAAATCACTTAGAAACTGTTTTAAAACCCCTCAGGTGAGTGCGAGACAAGGCATAAATCGGTGAGACAAAATCGTCGGAAGCGATTTTTAACCTTATATGCGCACAGGTGATCGACCGGTTCCACGCTTGGGACAACCCTGCGTAGGCCGAACTACACCGGCTGGAGGGACAGATGCCCCTGGAAGCACAGTACCACCAGCGTCGCTATGCCAACGCCATAGGCTCCTTTGTCTCAGTCGCTGCCCTTAACGCTCTCGCCCTAGGTTTTCTTCGACAATTCTTCCCGCCTGGATGAGCCGCCACTTCCATCCGCCATCTTCCGCGAGTTGGATAACTGCATCGTAATTTTCCAGCTTATCTTCGGTGCTGCCTAAGGTGATATAGCTGATCGATTGCTCGGACAGCATACTCAGAATTTGGTTGACCTGTCCGGGACTAAGGGCGGTGT
>JBDLIZ010000290.1:0-6862 GCA_039714615.1 Pseudomonadota bacterium
GATTCACCTAGCAGATGAGTCGGTCTATCGAACAAAATGCACTTGAATTCAACTCGTTGATAGTAGAATGGAGTGGTCAACTGCGGAATCTAGGTTTAACAATCCACGAAGAGGCTCCGCCAGTTCGGTCACGTTGCGGTCTGGGTCTCGGAAGAAGATCGATGTACTACCATCGCCAAAGGTCACCGGCCCCTCGGTGAGGGTGACACCCACCGCCTCGAGCTGGGCCTTTGCACGCTGGACGTCGTCGATCCGCAAGGCGATATGGGTCACACCGGGATAGCGTGGTTTTACGTCCATCAACACGTTCCGGCCCTGCTTGTCTTCATCGGCGGAGTCGAGCAGATTCAGCTCCAGCCCGCTGGGGTGGTGCAGTACAACCACATGCTCGTGGAGGTCTTCCCGTATTACCTCGAAGCCGAATTGGCGGTAGAAGGCGACCGAACGGGCAAAGTCTTTGACGCGAATGCCGATGTGGGCCAAGCTCTCGATGCGGATCATGACTCACCTCCTCCACTCAGGGGGAAGGCGATGGGGCGGATGGGTGCGCCGTCCGATCCCCGCAACTTCAACGAACCACCGACAAAGGCAAACTCGTAGATCCCATCTCGGGACAGTTCCTCCAGATAGACCAGTTCCAGAATAGGTGTGCCCTGCTCAGCGAGCAAATAGGTATGCACTGGTACATAGTTGCCTTTGACTTCCGACGGGAAGGATTCGAAGCTCAGGTTGTCGGCGCCGACGATCATGGCGCCGCCCTCTTCGACCAGAAAGCGTGCCGCAGACATTCCCATGCCAGGGGGATTTTCCATATAAACCGCGGCATCTTCATAGTGCTGCATGCGGCCAGTGCGGATCAGCACCACGTCACCCGGTTGCAGCTCTACTCGCTGCTTCTCCAACGCCTGCACGAGATCCTTGCGAGTCACCCGGTAACCACCAGGCAACATGTCGACGCCTTTGGCGGCTGCCACATCGATCAACACCCCGCGTGCAACGATGGGAGGAATATTTTCGGCGCCGGCAACCTGCCAACCCCGGTCGCCAAGTTGCTCATCAGCGCGGAAACCGTTCCAGATTCGGCCATTGAGGCCGAAGTGGGCCAGGGTGTCGATGTGTGTCCCCATATGGGTGTACATCGAGACGGCGGCACCCGTATAACTGACATGCTCGTTCATTGGTTTTCCGAGTTTCAGAGGATCATCGATGACCGTGCCATGAGGTGTATGGGTCATCCAGATGCGGTAGTGCGGGTCGCCGGCGGACTGCCAGCTCGGCATACCGATGAAGTACTCAACCGACAGATCGTATGCCGCACCACTAGATACCTGTGACAGGATCGCGCTACGAGACTCGGCCGTCATCAGGTTGAGACGGCCTATCTCGTCGGTCGAGCCCCAGGGGCTTTTACCCACCTCGGTCGTATCGGCGTGCGCCATACCTCCCACTGCTATCGATACGGCCAGGGCGAGACTGTTGATCATCTGGTTTGCATAAATTTTCATCTTCGTTCTCCTCATTCCGGTTGTCTGTCGGATGTCGTTCCGACAAATGACCTAGTGAAATGTTAGGTTATGTAATGAGAACGATAGTCTGTGCTAGAAGATCTATAATCATGTTTATCGGAATAATATTGTTCACGAATATTGAATAACCGTAGTGGTGTTATGGATTCACTGACCGATATCGCAGTGTTCGTCCAGGTTGTTGATACTGGCAGCTTCACCGCGGCGGCCGAAAAGCTGAGGTTGTCAAAATCGGTCGTCAGCAAGTACGTCACGCGACTCGAGGATAGGCTCGGCGCGCGTCTGCTCAATCGCACCACACGACGACTCAGCCTCACGGAAGCGGGACGTGCATTCTATGAACGTAGTCAGCTGGGACTGCGCGAGATCGAGGAAGCCGAAGCTGAGGTGTCGCGGCTTCAGGGCGCACCCCGCGGTGTACTCAGGCTAAACAGCCCGATGTCCTTCGGCATCTTGCATATCGCACCGGCGTTGCCCGATTTCTTGGCGCTTTATCCCGATCTGTCGGTGGACATGAGCCTGGACGACCGGCATATGGACCTGGTGGAGGAAGGTTTCGATCTGGCGATTCGGATCGGCGAACTGCCGGATTCCTCCCTGGTCGCCCGGCGTCTCGGTCCCTGCCGGCACGTCGTCTGCGGCGCGCCCGGCTACTTTAAGCGACACGGTGTACCACGTACCCCGGAAGAGCTACGCGACCACAATGCCATTACCTATCAGTATCAGGACTCGCCTCGCGAATGGCACCTCGCCTCTCCCAATGGCGGCGTTATCCGCATTCCGGTGTCCGGATCCATTCAGATGAACAACAGCCTGGGGCTGCGTGAAGCGCTGTTGCGCGAAGTGGGCCTCACGTTAACGCCAACCTTTGTGGTGGGGGCCGACATTAAAGCGGGGCGGTTGCAGGCCGTATTGTCGGAATACAAAGCCCTCGAATTGTCGATCTTTGCCGTCTATCCTCAACGACGCCATCTTTCACCGAAGGTGCGAGCTTTCGTCGATTTCCTGGGTAGCCGAATTTCCGATTCCCCCTATTGGGAGCACGGGTAAGCGCAACCCAACCGATGAAAGCTAGTCGTAACTGGAAAAGTGACGCCCGTGCCCGAGCGGCATTATCCGCGGGCGGAGGCGCCGGCGGCGGTACGCCACGCGACGGACAGGCATGCGCAGGGGAAGACGGTATCGATCTGTGAGGGACCGAGCATCAGAACGCTGGGTTACAAATACCGTTCGAGGGTGGGGGGACGGATCCTGCCACCCGGCGACATCCGACAATCAATCGGCCTGTTCAGGCTTGGTTATGCCCAACACCTTCATGCGGTATGTCAGAGTCGAAGGTTTAATACCGAGTAGGCCGGCAGCGCCGTCCGGGCCCCAGACACGCCAGTTCGCGTGTCGAAGCGCTGCAATCAGATTGGCCTTTTCCTGTTCGCGCATCTCGGCATCGGTGACGAAACTGGCCTCTCCTGTTGGAGTTGAATTTTCCAATGGGTCTGGCGGAGTGTCAGGATTTTCAGGCATCGCCAAGTCGAGTCGCGCGCGATTACCGCTACTCAGGATCACCGCGCGTTCGATGACGTTCCTAAGTTCTCGGATATTACCCGGCCAGCGATGGCGCATCAGTTGCTGCGCCTGGTGTTTTGACAAACGCATGGGGTCGCGGCCAAGGTCCGCACAGGTACGCACCAGGAAATGCTCGGCCAGAGGTCCTATATCTTCATGGCGATCGCGCAACGGCGGCACCACGATAGGAAACACGCCCAGCCGATAGTACAGATCTTCTCGAAATCTTCCGGCCTTAACCTCAGTATCGAGATCGCGATTAGTAGCTGCAACCACTCGTACGTCGACCTTGACCGTCCGATCGTCACCTACCCGTTCGAACTCCCTTTCCTGCAGGGCGCGCAGCAGCTTTCCCTGCAGGTCCAGCGGAATCTCGCCCACCTCGTCGAGAAACACCGTGCCACCATCGGCCAGCTGCAGGCGGCCGACGCGATCTCGATGGGCACCGGTGAAGGCGCCTTTTACGTGACCGAAAAACTCGCTCTCGAACAGCTCCTTGGGAATAGAAGCGCAGTTGATCTTGACCAGTGGCTTATCCGAACGCTCGCTCTTATCGTGGATGGCGCGCGCGACCATCTCCTTGCCCACGCCAGACTCGCCGAGGATCAGCACATTGGCGGGCGTGGCGGCGACGGCATCAATCTGCGCCATGGTGCGCTGCAGTGCCGCGCTGGCGCCGATAATCTCGCCAAAATCCGACCCGGTCTTGATCTCATCGCGCAGATAGTCCCGTTCCAGTTCCAGTTGTTCCTTTAGGTGTTTGATCTCCTGAAACGCGGCCTCGCGCTGATGCTCGATCTCCTTGCGTTCCGAGATATCGCGAAACACCACGACGGCACCCTGGATCTCGCCGTCCTGGCGGATGGGCGTACTGGTGTACTCGACAGGCACGGCGGAACCGTCGACATGCCAGAACACCTCGTCGTCCACTCGATGCACCTCACCGTCGCGTAACGCCGCATAGATCGGGCATTCGGTATGCGGATAGGGCGAACCATCCGGGTGCGAGTGGTGATGGATATCGTGCGACCGCTTTCCGATGACCTCTTCCGGCTTCCAGCCGAGGATCTCCATGGTGGCGGCATTACCGAATGTGGCCTTGCCGTTGCTGTCGAGTCCGTAGATCCCCTCCCCCGCGGCGTTGAGTATCAGCTCGTGCCTGGTTCGCAAGTACCGAAGTTCATCGAGCGCCCGATGCAGATCCGTGTTGCAGGTGGCCGCCAAGCAAAGACCTGCCGAGCCTGACTCCGACTGGATGGGCCAAGCGGACAACAGGCCCTCGGTGACACCGTTTTCGCCGCTCAGGGAAACGGGAATGTCCTGAAGCGGTTTCGCTTTCCGTAGCACATCCCGCAGTTGATCCGCCAGCCCCGCCATGTGATCGAGCAAGAAGATCTCCGACAACGGTGCGGCCGTTCCGTCACCCGTGCTCGTCAAACCGAGTCGCGCCCGCCAACCCCGGCTAATCTGACGGCAGACCAAACCTTCATCCAGCACCGCCAGCAGCGTTGGCGCGTCTTGCAACAGCCATTCGGCCATCAGCTTCTCCTCAGTTTCTTGAGGATTAGGCCACAAATTTTTGAGAATCACAATTTCTTGTGACAAGCGCATTATTACATCTAGTTGTTTTTATTAGCTTTTACAAGTTGGCACAGCCTATGCGAAGGAGTAGGCACACGACAGGAGAAGCCGATATGAACGCCAGACAACGCAACCTTCTCGTCAACCTGAACCGGGTGCTGATCTTCGCCCTGACATTGAGTGGTCTGCTGATGGACGGATTTCAAATGGCTGATTTGACCTGCACGCTGGCCCTTTTCGTGTGGCTGTGGCTGCCGCTGTGCACCCGCCTGGAGGCCCAAATTCTGCGCTGGGCCAGTGGCAAACACGGCTCAGCCGGATCGCCAAAGACCTCTCCTTCCGTTTAACCCAGAAAGTGGCGCGCGCCACAACAGGAGTCAACCATGAAGACAATCGCAAAAACAGTGAGTGCAGTTGCCGTACTGACCGCCGCCATCTCGACCGCACTGGCAGCACTGCCCGATCCCGGCATGGAGATCGAAAAGGGACGGACCGCACTGGTCGTGACCGATCCGCAGATCGATTTTCTAAGCCCCAAGGGCGTCACCTGGGGCGTGGTGGGCAAGAGCGTCGAGGCCAACAACACGGTGGAGAACATCGACACCCTGTTCAAGACGGCCAAGGCCCAGGGTATCCCGGTGTTCGTCTCGCCACACTACTACTACCCGCACGACCACGGCTGGAAGTTCGAGGGCGCACTCGAAGCGTTGATGCACAAGATCGGCATGTTCGATCGTAAAGATGCCTTGAACGTGGATGGTTTCGAGGGTTCCGGCGCCGATTGGCTGGAGCAATACAAGCCCTACATCGAGGATGGCAAGACGGTCGTCACCAGTCCGCACAAGGTCTACGGACCTGAGACCAACGACCTCGTTCTGCAGCTGCGAAAGCGCGGTATCGACAAGGTCATTCTGGCCGGGATGTCAGCCAATCTTTGCACCGAGTCGCACATGCGCGAACTGCTCGAACAGGGTTTTGAAGTCGCCGTGGTGAAAGATGCTACCGCCGCCGCGCAGGTCGAGGAAGGTGATGGTTATGCCGCTGCGCTGGTGAACTTTCGCTACATGGCCAACACCGTATGGACGACAGAAGATGCCAGGAAAGCGATAGAGGGTAAGAGATAGGCGCAGTGAGCTTCGGGATGCCTGGACTCCCGCCCGGCCTGACATGTCCGGGCATCCCATCAGTGTAGCTGTTCACGAGCCCGCATGGGAAACCAACACATGAGATTCATTGAGGAGACAAGATCATGAAATTTACAAACAAACCGGCGCTTATTCCGCTACCAAGAAGCTTACACCATGAATAGCAAGCTGACTTCAATCCCCCGTTATCTATTGGTTCGCCAATAGCCTGGACAACCCAACAACCTGACTTAGGAGCACTCAATTATGAACCGCATCGAAATCTATTCGACCGACAACTGCCCCTGGTGCACGCGTGCGAAGTCACTATTGCGCACCAAGGGTCTCAATTATGAGGAGATCGACGTCTCCTCAGACCAAGCGCGCACATTGGAAATGATCGAACGATCCGGCCGCCGCACCGTACCGCAGATCTTCATCGACGATGAGCCCATCGGTGGGTTTGAAGAACTCTCGAAGATGAATCTGGCAGACAAGCGCAACTAGCTCACTTCACATTCCCAAAGGAGGAATCTATCCATGTCCAAAGCAAATCCAATCGTCAACAAGCTGCTTTCGTCGGTCGCGGTGCTGGCGCTGATGCTGTCGGTCAGTATCCATGCCGGAGCAACCTCGACCCAGGTCGCCAACGCCGGTGCCGCCAGTGTGGCGACGAGCGTCCAGCAGGTACAGCAAACCCGACACAAGACCCTCATCGTGAATGGGGTGGAGGTCTTCTATCGTGAGGCGGGACCCAGTGACGCACCGACCATCCTGTTGCTCCACGGCTTTCCTACCTCATCACACATGTTCCGCAATCTGATCCCTGCGCTGGCGTACAAGTACCACGTGGTAGCGCCCGATTACCCGGGATTCGGCAATAGCGAGCAGCCAGCGATGGACCAGTTTGACTACAGCTTCGACAACCTGGCGACACTCGTCGAGTCGTTCGTCGATCAGCTCGGCATTGATCGCTACAGCCTCTATCTGATGGACTACGGCGCACCGATCGGCTTCCGCCTGGCTGCCAAGCACCCGGAGCGGGTGCAGTCGCTGATCGTGCAGAAC
>JBDLIZ010000291.1:0-6860 GCA_039714615.1 Pseudomonadota bacterium
GTCCGCATCCTCCTGAAGCGCGGCGCGCACGATCTCCTCGACGCTGCGGTTGTGGCCCAGATGCACGACTTCGGCACCGGCATCGAGCAGCAAGCGGCGGATGACATTAATAGCGGCGTCATGTCCGTCATACAGCGCCGTTGAGGTAATGAAGCGCAGCGGTCCTCTCCAGCTGGCCTGTAGAGCTGTTTGCAGAAGGTGAGCCGCGTGAGCCATATTCCCTCCAATCCTAATTTTCCTATAAGTTTAGTTATTGGGCTGGGCGTCAAGTTCAGTGTAACGGGCTGTCTGGTTGAAAAGTGGTCGGCCGAACGGGCAATCCAGTTGCATTTTGCTCACTGGACCCATATTTTAGTAAAGTCGATCAAGTTAAAATAACGGTTAAACTTATTTTAGGTTGGAGGCAGGGTGTATGAAACGAGAACTCCAGGGAAATTACGTGACAGTATCTACGGTGAGTGAGAAGGTGCATGCCTTTGTTCCCACTGCGCTGCCGCCGCGTCCGCCCATCGACTGGACACCGGGGTTGCTCAGCAAATTCGATCAGGCGCTCCTGGCGCTTGGGCGATTGGACAGCGGAACACACATGGGGTGTCAGGTCTTGCAATCACATATCGTCCTCTCGTGAATTCATAAATGCTTGATTGCAAGACCTGACACCTAAATTTGTTTGACACCTAAATTTGTTGCGTTAGCGTGAAACTGGTTCGATTCAAGACATTATTATTCTGTTAGCGCGTTGTCCGATGCTATGTTCGCAGCCCGATAATCCGCGATAAATTCGTCCAGCGCTTTTTTGACCGCCAGGCAGGCAATATCACGCATTTTCCTTTCTACGGCCCAGGCTTGAACATGGGTCCACCAGGTTTGTCCCAGCAATGGTATAATTCCTAGTAGGATAGTCAACTTAAGCAAACAGCATTCCTTACACAATGACATGTTGATCCAAGAAAGCTCGAACCGATCGGAGAGCCGAACGGCGGGACAATGGGATGGGGCCCTGCTGCGCGCACTAGTAGACGATGCCGTGGACGGAATCGTCGCCATTGATGAGCAGGGCGTCGTCCAACTATTCAATCCGGCGGCCGAACATATGTTTGGATACCGGGCTGACGAGATCCTCGGCCAGAATATCACTCGGCTCATGCCCGAGCCCTACCGTAGCGAACACGGCCGGTACCTGCACAACTATCTTGACAGCGGTCAGAAAAAGATCATCGGCATCGGCCGTGAGGTGAGCGGCCGGCGTAAGGACGGCAGCACATTTCCCATGTATCTCTCAGTCTCGGAGATGCGTAGGGGGAAGCGGCGGCTGTTCGCCGGCATCGTCCAGGACCTCACTGCACGCAAGCAGACGGAGAATATCCTGTGGGCGCTGGCAGGTTCTACCGCGCTGCCCACGGAGGACGAGTTCATTCGCGCCTGCGTCCGTGATCTGGCGAACACCTACGGCGCACGCTACGCCTTTGCGGGGGTTTTTGCGGATGAGGCCAAGGCATCTATCCGGACACTGGCGGTATGGACCGAAGACGGTTTCGCGGATGATTTCGAGTACGATCTCGCAGGCACGCCCTGCCGGGACATCCTCGAGTGCAATATCGAGATCGTCGCCAGCGACGCGAGCCGCCGCTACCCCCTCGATCCGCTGCTAGCTGAAATGGGTGTTGAAAGCTATTTCGGCGCGCCAATGGTTTCCACTTCGGGCACCACGATGGGTCTGGTCTCGGTGATGGACACCAAGCCGATGCAGCCCAATGCGTGGACACGGCCGGTGCTCGGCATCTTTGCCAAGCGGATGGCCCTGGAGCTGGAGCGCAAATGGGCCGAGGAACGTCTGCGGCGAAGCGAGGAGCAGTTGCGTCTCACCCTGGAAAACGCGCCCATCGGCATCGCCACCGTGGGCCTCGAGGGGCGCTTGCTCAGCGTAAACCCCGCCTTTTGCGCCATCCTGGGTTATTCCGCCGATGAGTTGCTGGGGATGACCGTAGCGGATATTACCCACCCCGATGACATCGAGGAGGCATTGGCCCATCGGCGGGCTCTCATCCAGGGAGACATCGCCAGTTGTGAACTCGAAGAGCGCTATATCCGCCGGGATGGTGCGCTCATTACGGTTTGCGCCCATGCGGGACTGGTGCGGGACGCGGACGGTGCGCCCATGTTGATTGTGGGCGAGTTCGAAGACATCACCGAGCGCAAACGCGCTGCCCAGGAGATGCAGCGAATGCGGGCGTACCTGGAGAACATGATCAACTCCATGCCCTCTATCCTCGTGGGCGTGGACGTGCAAGGCCGGATTACCGAGTGGAACCGAAGCGCGGAGGCGGCCAAAGGCATGCCCGTATCCGAGGCGGTGGGTCGGGGCTTTGCAGAGCTGTTCCCTGAGCTTGAATCCCAATTGGATAAGGTGCACGAGGCCGTTCACCGCCGCGTCCCCGTGCGCACCGAGCGCTTTCTCACCGAAAGCGGGGGGGAATTGCGGTATGCGGATGTGATGGTCTATCCGTTGCTGGCGAACGGGGTTGTGGGGGCAGTGATCCGTGTGGATGACATCACGAATCGGGTCCGGATGGAGCAGATGATGGTGCAGACCGAGAAGATGATGTCCGTAGGCGGTCTGGCGGCGGGAATGGCCCACGAGATCAATAACCCTCTGAGTGGCGTATTGCAGAGTTGCCAGAACATCCGCCGCCGCTTGTCTTCGGAGTTGTCGGCCAATCGCGACTTGGCCGAGTCCCTCGGGCTGGACCTGGACATCGTGCATCGTTATCTGGAACAGCGTGGCGTGCTCGGTTTTATCGAAGGCATCCGGGAGGCGGGTATGCGGGCCAGTCGGATCGTTGCTGACATGCTGTCGTTCAGTCGTGGCAGTACTCAGGAGTTGGTGCCGGCGCGGGTGGACGAGATGCTGGAGACCGTTTTGAGGCTGGCCGCGAGCGATTACGATCTGAAGAAAAAGTATGACTTCAAGCAGGTGCAGATCCTGCGTGATTACGACCCGGCACTGGAGCCGGTGCTCTGCGACCGAACCGAAATCGAACAGGTGTTTCTGAACCTGATCAAGAACGCCGCTCAGGCCATGGCCGACGGCGGGTCGCCTCCCTACCGGATGACATTATGCACCCGACGCGAAGGCGACTATGCGTGTATCGAAGTGCAGGACAACGGGCCGGGCATGGACGAGCCAACCCGGCGCCGCGTATTCGAGCCGTTTTTCACCACCAAGCCCGCGGGTGTGGGAACAGGGCTTGGTCTATCGGTGTCTTATTTTATTGTGGTGGAGCAGCACCAGGGCAGCATAAACGTTTCGTCCGTGCCAGGGCAAGGCACCCGGTTCGTGGTCCGGCTCCCGTTAAAGAGAGGGCCTGCCTGATGGGTTGCCGAATACTCGTGGTGGACGACGACGACGTGATTGCATCCTGCCTGCAGGCCTATCTGGAGGACGAAGGCATGGAGGTGCAAAGCGTAGCTAGCGCGGAGGAGGCGCTGGCCGTGACGTACGGCGGCTGTGGCTTCGACGTCTGCGTGATGGATATGCGGCTGCCGGGACTGGACGGCGACGCGGCGATCCGGACGCTACACGACCTGCGTCCAGCCCTGCGCTTCGTTGTGCACACGGGATCCTCTACCTATACGATCCCAGATGATCTGCGCGCCATGGGTATTATTGACCAAGGGCAGCTATTCAAAAAACCCCTCTCGGATATGGGGCCGCTGGCGGCGATGGTCCGGGCTCTGGCCGAGGGTCAACCGGGATGAGTAATCAGGCAATGGGTGCACCGGTGACAATTCTCACCATCGAAGACGAGGCCGCGGTCCGCAAGGGAATGGTGACCTATCTGGAGGACAGCGGTTTCCAGGTGCTGGAGGCCGACGATGGGCCTTCTGGCATCGAGATCTTCGAGCGGGAGCATCCCGATGTAGTACTGTGCGACCTGCGGCTGCCAGGCATCGACGGGCTCGAAGTCCTTTCCACCATCACCGGCGAGTCGCCCGAAACACCGGTTATCATCGTCTCGGGGATCAGTCTTTTGGATTATGCCATACAGGCGCTCAAACGGGGTGCCTGGGACTACGTGACCAAGCCGCTCCATGACATGGTGGTGCTCGAGCAGGCCGTGCATCGGGTGCTCGAGCGCGCGGATTTGATCCGGCAGAACCGCGAGTATCGCGAGCACTTGGAGGTAGTGAATCAGGAGCTGACCCTGGCCTTTGATCAGCTTCGCAAGGACGAGGAGGCGGGTCTCCGGATTCAGTTACAGCTGCTTCCGCAGAACGGGAAGGAGATCGGCGGTTACGTCTTCAACCGCCGCCTGCTTCCATCGACCTACCTCAGCGGCGATTTCATCGACTACTTTCCCGTTGATGACCACCGCTTGGGTTTTTACATGGCGGACGTTTCCGGCCACGGCGCCGCCTCGGCCTTCGTCACCGTGATGCTGAGGGCACTGGTGAGGCAGTATCGCAGCGCCCATCGGCTGGAAGGTGACGAGACCGTGCTCTGTCCCGAACGGCTGCTGCGGCGTCTCAACCGGGCGTTTTACCGGCAGGAGCTGGACAAGTATTTCACCATGTTCTATGGAGTCATCGACGCCCGCGACAACTCCCTGAGCTACAGCAGCGGCGCCCAGTTTCCCTATCCCATGTTGTACGACGGCCGGTCGGCTCGTGTTCTGTCCCGGCACAGCGTTCCGATCGGCCTGTTTGAAGAGGCGGAGTTTGAGGTGCAGCGTGAGCGACTGCCTGAGCAGTTTGTGCTGGCTCTGGTCTCCGATGGGGTGTTGGAAATCCTTCCTCAGAAAACACAGCGAGAGAAACGTGCGGCACTGCTCGCGGTGGTCTGCGGCGTCCCGCCGACCATAGACGCGATGATAAGTGCCCTTGGATTGCACGAGGGGCGAGAACTACCTGATGACATTGCGTTGCTGGTGGTTCGCAAGGGTGGCGGCGATGGAACAGGGTAGCGTTTTGCATGCAAACCACGAAGGCGTCCACGTGCTGCGCTTCTTGGGCGACATCCGTTATCCGCTGAGCCCTTCGGTAGACCGATTCCTCCAACGGCTGTTCGCCGCAGGTCTGCCGGCCGGTTTCGTGGTGGACCTGACCGAAACGAAGAGCATCGACAGCACGAACCTGGGATTGGTCGCCCGTATCGCTGAGCGCATGCGGAAAGGGGGCGGTTCCCGGGTCACGATTGTCTGTGATCAGCCAGATATCAACGATGTGCTCACCGGCATGGGCTTCGACGCGGTATTCCGCATCGTCGAGAGCAGCAAAACACTGCCGGGAGAGGTGCAGGCGTTGACGGTGAGTGAGGCCGATTGCAACGCCGTGGCCGATGTCGTCTTGCAAGCCCACCGTACGCTGATGGCAATGAATGAGCACAACAGGGAAACGTTCCGTGATGTGGTAGCGGCCATTGAACAGGAACGGACGGGCGAAACGTTCGAAGGCTAATGCGCAGTCGTATGACACTGAAGGCGGAGACAGAATGGGGAAAAGAGAAGGCAACGGCGATAAGCTGTTGAAACTTAAAATTATTTATAGGCGATTCCGAATGTTGTTATGACTACCAGTAGCGAAAACTGGATGGAAAGTTCCGATGTCCTTTCGCTCTTTCCTACCTATGTTTGGAAAATTCAGCTCAACCCTTCTTTCCATCAGCGAATAAACCCGAGGATACGGGCATTGCTTGCGCATATGCGAGACGGCCAGCCAGAACTTGAAAGAGGCAACGGCTGGCAGTCTACCAATGAACTCCACCAACGGGAAGAACTATCCGAGCTGATCGCCTGTTTCAATCGCGCGGCACTTAAAGTAATCCGGTTTCTGAAAATCGGATACGAAGACTTCACAATCACTGGATGCTGGGCCAATGTTAATCCGGCAGGCGCGTCGCACGGAATTCACGGACACCCGAATAATTTCCTCAGTGGGGTGTATTACGTACAGACCCAGCCCGGTGCGGACAGTATCAACTTTTATGACCCAAGAATCCAGACCGGCATCATCCGGCCGCCGGTGACTGAATTGACTACTGGAAATACCGATCAGGTAGTTGTTCAAGTCTCAGTCGGTGCGCTCTTGCTGTTCCCCGCCTACCTGCAACATTCGGTCGACCCCAATCGTAGTCAGACGCTGCGCATTAGCATCAGCTTTAACGTCATGTTCCGCGATTTCGTGGAGAATCTGAGCAGACCTTTGTGGTAAGGGCTCGCGTCAAATTAAGTTCGCAGTTTTAAAGTATAGGAAGCATAAACGCCCTTTTCCCCAAAGTCGAAGGGTATCAAAGACACTGAAATAGAGCTCGATGGCGCCATGGAACACCTTTTGAACCGCGTAATCTCGGCAAATTCCACTTTCTGTCGAGGTTTTTCCCAACAAGAGCACGGATTTCAGAGTAGCAAACAAGTCCGGGCCTTGCCGCGACCGCAATGGCTGCAGTGTCTTGAATCGTGGAGGGGTTGTACGGAAAATCAGTCGAGCAGATTTCTTTGCGGTGGCGCCCGGCTTGGTGGCAACACCACCGGTTCAGCCAATGCGGTCTTCTTGTCCAGGTGGGTGAGTATCTTGTCGATGACCAGGGGATCTTCGATACAGGCGATGACTTTGAGCGCACCGCCACAGGTGGAGCAGGTTTCGATGTCGATATTGAACACCCGCTTCAATCGCTGGGCCCAGCTCATCGCTGCCCGGCGCTCTGGCGGTGAGTGGCATTGCCCATCTTCATCGGCGCTGCGCTTGCGGCCTTTGCCTCGTTTGGAGGTACTGGTTCAGTCTGATTTCCATATTAAGAGATTGATTAGTCTATACTATATTGCTTGAGGCGATGAGATCAATCGGGTGTATGGGGGGAGTTG
>JBDLIZ010000292.1:0-6833 GCA_039714615.1 Pseudomonadota bacterium
CAGTCAAGGAGGAGGTCTACTATAAATTTGGGCCACAGGGCCTGCAAGCACTGGCGACCACGCCCCCGTTTTCGGAGCATGTCTTTGTCGCACGCAGCACCCTGCCACCGCAAACGATGGCGGCGATACGGAAGGCATTGTACCGGCTCAGGGACACGCCAGAGGGTCAAGCCATTCTGTCGGGGATCAAGGAAGGGCTAACGGGCATGGTGCCCGTCCAGGACAGCGATTACGACAATCTGCGCGAAATCCTGAAGACCCTGCATCGCCACGGTATGCACTGATGACGCTATTTTCATTCAGGCGGGACGCCCTCATGCCCTGGCTGGGCCTGGCGCTGCTGCTGGGGCTGTTGTCCATCGGGATGGTGGCAGTGCTCGAGCAGCAGCGTGAACGGCTGCTGGAAGACGCGCGCAATCACGCCCGCGACGACCTGAGCCTGATCCGGTCTTATGTACACGTGGCCCTGCAGAACGGCAACTACCAAGTTATTGATGGCCTGTTACAGGAATGGGGGGCGAAACAACGAGATGTTGACGAGATCTCACTGACGACCACAAACGGCCTGCTCCTGGGTTACTACCATAGTTCGAACAACCCTGTGGATACCTACCGCGTCAGCGAGCAAATCTCCTATTCCTACAAGGGCATGGCCACCCTGGAGCTAATCAAGGACCTGGACTGGATTGCCGGGCGGCTGGCCCAGCTGCGCACCCAACTCTTCACGGCCGTTGTGGGGATTGGGGCCGTGTTGTGGCTCATAATCTGGCTCGCTGCTCGTCGTCATTCCGAGGCCGTGACCTTGCGTGAACGCACCCGGGAACTGGACCAAACGAATAACCGTCTCCATGAAGAACTGGATCAGCGCCACCAGGCACAGGCGGCTTTGCGCGATAGTGAGACACGCCTGCGCAGCATTCTGGATACTGCCGCCGAGGGCATTATAACCATCGACGAACATGGGCTGGTGCAGTCGATCAACCAAGCGGCGGAGAACATCTTCGGTTACTCCCCGAATGAGGTGATCGGTCGCAACGTCAGGATGTTCATGCCCTCGCCCGACCGCGAGGCGCACGATGGGTATATTGCAAATTATCTGCGCACCGGGGTCGGCAAGATCATCGGCAGCGTCCGTGAGGTCATCGGGCAGCGCAAGAACGGCAGCCCCGTACCGCTGGACCTCTCGGTCAGTGAGGTGCGACTGGAGGGTGAGCGGATATTCACGGCCTTGATGCGCGACATTACCCTGCGCAAACAGGCCGAAGATGAATTGCGCCAGAGTGAGGAAACGCTACGCCTGACCTTTGAGAATGCACCCATCGGGATAGTCACCGCGGCGCCAGACGGCAGCCTGCTCGATGTCAACCCCGCCTTCTGCCGCATCATGGGCTATTCAGCCGAGGAGGCACAGCAGATGTCGGTGGCGGATTTCACACATCCGGACGACCGGGAGTTAATGCTTGAAGTGTATCGAAAAATCTGGGCGGGTGAGGCCGATTTGCAGGAATGCGAAAAGCGCTGCATCCGGCTGGATGGCACGGTCATCGACGTCTGTGTTCATATCGGAGTCATCCGCAAGGCCGGCGGCGAGCCGCTGCGGTTCGTAGCCGAGTTTGAAAATATCACAGAGCGCAAGCGCGTAGGACAGGAGTTGCAGCGCATGCGCACCTATTTGTGGAACATTGTCAATTCCATGCCATCGATTCTGGTCGGAGTGGACCCCGAGGGCCAGGTTACCGAGTGGAACAAGGCGGCCGAACAGGCGACTGGCCTGCCCGCCGCTGAGGCAATCGGACGCGGGTTTGAAGAGGTATTGCCTGAATACAGGTCACAACTGGCGCACCTGCAGGCGGCCCTCCGATCACGTCAACCGGTACACACGGACCGGCTGGTTACCGATACGGAAGGGCAGGCCCGTTACACCGATGTGCTGGTCTTTCCACTGGTTGCAAACGGTGTCCTAGGCGCGGTGATCCGGATCGATGACATCACAGACCGGGTACGCCTCGAGGAGATGATGGTCCAGACCGAGAAGATGATGTCGGTGGGTGGACTTGCCGCCGGGATGGCCCACGAGATCAACAATCCCCTGAGTGGAATACTGCAGAGTTGCCAGAACATCCAGCGCCGGCTCTCACCCGAACTGGCTGCCAACCGGCAGACGGCGGAATCTCTGGGCCTTGAGATGACAGGCCTGCACCGTTATCTGCAAGAACGCGGCATCCTGGCGTTCGTGGAGGGCATCCAGGAAGCGGCCGACCGGGCCAGCCGCATCGTGGCTGACATGCTGGCGTTCAGCCGGAAAAGCGGCATTCCGATGAGTCCCGCGAGAGTAGAAAATATGCTGGACAGGGTGGTCCGGCTGGCCGCCAGCGACTACGATCTAAAGAAGAAGCACGATTTCAGGAAAATCAAGGTTACCAGGGACTTCGATCCACAACTTGGGGAGGTGAATTGTGAGCGAATGGAGATTGAACAGGTATTTCTCAACCTGATCAAGAACGCCGCCCAAGCCTTGTCTGACGGCGAAACGCCCCAGCCACACATCATCCTGCGCACCCGCCGGGAAGCTAACCAGGCCCGCATCGAGGTGCAGGACAACGGCCCGGGCATGGACGAAGAAACGCAGCGCCGTATATTCGAGCCTTTCTTTACCACCAAGGGGGTGGACGAAGGCACCGGTCTCGGGCTGTCGGTTTCGTATTTTATTATCACGGAGCAGCACAAGGGCAGCATAGCCGTCTTTTCATCACCCGGGAAAGGCACCTGCTTTGTGATCCGCTTACCATTGGTAGGAGAAAAAAAGCATGAACCAGGAGATCCCCAAAATACTGCTCGTGGATGACGAACCATTTATCGTCCTTGGCCTGAAGACCTTCCTGGAAGACGAAGGCATGGAGGTCGAGGGCACCGGGTCCGGTGAAGAGGCACTGGACAAGATCCAGACCGGTAATCGGTTCGATGTCTGTATTCTGGACCAGCGGTTGCCCGGAATAAGCGGTGATGCCACTCTCCGTGCCCTGCACGAACTCTCCCCCGACTTGCGATTCATCATCCATACTGGAGACGTTGGGTACACCCTCCCGGATGACGTGCACACCCTGGGTGTCGAACCCATCTACCTGTTCAATAAGCCGTTGCTTGACATGGGGCCACTGGTCGACGCAGTGCGCAGGCTGGTCCAGCATTAGCGGAGGGGGCCACCTATGAGTGTCATTGCAAGAATACTCACAATCGAGGACGATCCCGCGGTCCGCAATGGCATCGTGGCTTACCTGGAGGACAGTGGTTTTGAGATGCTCGAGGCCGGGGACGGGATTTCGGGGATCGAGCTATTTCGTCGTGAACACCCGGATGTCGTGTTGTGTGACTTGCGCCTGCCCGGGATGGACGGCATGGAAGTGCTGGCTACCATTATCGGTGAATCCCCTGACACACCCGTTATCGTCGTATCGGGCATCACCGTGGTCAGTGATGCCGTACAGGCTCTCAGCAGCGGGGCATGGGACTATATCACCAAGCCGGTTCATGACATGGGTGTACTGGAAAGCACTATACATAGGGTCCTGGAGCGTATGGAACTCCTGCGCGAGAATCGGGAATACCGTGAGCATCTGGAGGTGCTGAACCGCGACCTAAGTCAAAGCCTGCAGCAGTTGCGGGAGGATGCGGAGGCCGGCAGGAAAATCCAGCACCAGTTCCTCCCGGAGACGCAGCAACGGTTTGGAAACTATGTCTTCAGCCAGCGCCTGTTCCCCTCCATGTACCTCAGTGGCGATTTCGTGGACTTTTTCCCCATCGATGACAGCCGTGTGGGATTCTACATTGCCGACGTCTCGGGGCACGGGGCCGCCTCGGCCTTCGTCACTGTTATGCTGAGCACGTTGATAAACCAGTACCGGGAAGCCCATTGGCAAGAGGGAGACGACACCATTTGTCATCCGGCACGTGTACTGCAGCGATTGAACCGCGACATGCGCAGGCAAAAGCTGGAGAAATTCGCCACCATATTCTATGGTGTGATTGATCGTTCAGAAGACCGGATGGTATTCAGCGCCGGCGCCCAGTTCCCCTATCCCATCATGCGCAATGGCGGCAAAGCCCATTTCCTAAAATACAAGGGTCGGCCGGTAGGCATGTTTGACGATTCCCGGTTTGAAGAACACACTCTCAAACTACCCGACGAGTTTGCGTTTTATCTGGTCTCCGATGGCCTTCTTGAACTGATCCCGCAATCATCACTGCAGGAGAAATTCGGTACACTGATCGACCATGTTACAGATGCAGGTCCATCACTGGATAAATTCATCGCCGGATTCGGTCTGGATGAAACAGCGAAGTACCCGGACGATATTACCGTCTTTAGAATCGACCGGCACGGTGTTCATGCATAACGGCAAAGTATTTCACGCCAGTCACGAGGGCGTACATGTGCTCCGGTTCACGGGAGACATTCGCTACACGCTAAGCCCGCCTCTGGAGTGCTTCATCGAACAGCTCTTTGCCGGGGAGAAGCCCCGCGGGTTTATTATCGATTTGTGCGAAGTGGTCAGTATCGACAGCACCAATCTGGGTCTCATGGCCGGGATTGCCAATCAGATGCACAACGCAGAAAATTCGCGTGTAACCATTATCTGTGATCAGCTGGATATTAACGAACTGCTTGCCAGCATGGGATTCGACGATGTCTTTGATATTGTCAACAGCAGGATGGACGTGGATATGGAAGAGGAGGAGATTCAGCTCGAAAAGCCTCAATCAGCCACCATGTCCCGCACTATTTTGAAGGCACACCGTACCTTGATGGCACTCAACGAGACCAACCGGGAACTGTTCCGCGACGTGGTAACACTCCTGGAGAAGAATGACGCCGGGGACTCTACTGATTGAGTGGATCTGCATATGTGTAATACGGGCCAGCCGTATATGGATTCACTGCAGTTCATGTAATCGCCCAGATTACATTATGTAAATGTCCGGTTTACCGCTACATTCCAGACATTCAATCAAAGACGCTGGATTTCTTGTTTGGGTCGTTCTTTGTCGTTTAGTTGAAATTCAGTCGCTTATATAAAGAATATCGTATTCCAACCAGTAACCTGCCGTTCGGCGTACTCTAGAACAACGATTGTTGATGCGGTCGACAACGGGGACCATCATGCTATTCGTTTTACAAGATTCTCTGCTCGAAGATGTGTGTAGCGTTTCAGCATGTCCAATGTTTGATGAACGGTTATGGATGCAACTTCCATAGTATTTAAACCTTTTTCGAAAAGGCGGCTGGTGGCTTCATGCCTCAAGTCATGAAAACGTAGATCTACAATATCCGTCCTACGGCAAACACGTTCAAACGTTTGTGTAATGCTGCGAGGTTTAAGGCCAAATACACACCCATCTAGACGGCGAGGCAGAATATCTAATATTTCCAGTGCGCCGCATGGCTGCTTCTATGGCTATTTCAATGACAGATTGCATAACAGGGTTAACCGTCATGATCCAGACCGACATGGAGCCTGATCGCGCCCTTGGTGGTACGGAATGTCGCCCAAGGGAAGGCTTAGATCTCCTTCTATTACAGTGTTTGCTAGCACAACCATTGTAACATCTGATTGAGGTTTAAGCCTTTTTTACTCCCTGTTTATGAGACAGCAATGACGTCAAATAATAATAACTCTACGTCTACAAAGCATATCGTGGTGGTGTGTGACACCAGTGTGACAGCCGGCTGCATGTTTTTCGGGTGGATTGTCTCTAGATGTGTGGGTTATGATTCCTGTATGCGCCGCAGCTTCCCCCACCAGGGTTGGCAAACGCGGAATATCTTTTATCCCCGCAACGTTGCACGCGCTGCCGCCTGGACAGAGTGGTAGCGGGTACTTTGCCACTTAATGGAAACTGAGATGATATTTCGAACGCGAAAAGACAGTATCCCGCTCCTGGCGATTCTGGCTCTGATTACGCAGGCGGGTCAAGCCTACGCCGCTTGTTCACAGAGTGATGTGGACCATTATCTGAGCAAAGGATTCACCACGGATCAGATCACCTCAATCTGCACGGCACCGCCCGCGCCTCCGACAACCGCGCAGCCTGCTACACCGGCGCAACCAGCAGAGCATGCTGTACCGGTACCACCTCCGGAAACAGCATCCCCGGCAGGAACAACCATTGAAACCCAGCAACCAGAACCACAAAGCGTCGAGCAGAGTTCCGGTCAAATGGCTGCTGGTGACGACACCGAACAGTTCCTCAAGGTTGCCATTAAAGGCAAGGATATCTTCCTGACCAGCGAGGCGTTGCACTACACTATAGAGATGTGTATTCAGTACGGCGAAGAGGATCTGTTCGGGTTCGTAGCAAAGACATGCCCGGACGTGAAGTTCGTGGTCGGACTCAAGGAACTCGAGGTACTGAGCGCCGGGAAGGAGCACTATTTCTTCGGCGAGGGCGAAGTCAAGGTCCAGGGCAAGATCAAGCGGGAAATCATCGGACAACTCGAAGATCTGAACCCCAGGGAGCGCAGGTCAGTCCTCAGGAAATTTGAAACCGGCAACAAGACCGTGATTCCCATACGGGAAGACGTATCTCTGGATCGTGTCACGGCACTGCTGGAACAACTCGCGACCTAAGCCGAATGGCACTTACTTATGCGGTTTCAACAATAAAAACACCCAATTGGCCACGGAAGCACACGGAAAAACACGGAAATAATTCTTTAAATGCTTTTTTCTTCCGTGTCATTCCGTGTGCTTCCGTGGCAAGATTTCTTAAGTAAGTGCCTTCTGGTCTGAGCCCTTACTGCCTCAATATAGACCTTGGTACACTATAAAACGTAT
>JBDLIZ010000293.1:0-6825 GCA_039714615.1 Pseudomonadota bacterium
GGTTTCCTCCCTCGAGGCTTATCAGACGCCTGCCCGCTGAGGGCTCGTGTGTACTGAACTGCTTGCTGCTGGGGGCAGGCATCTGACAACCCTTAACATTAGCCGTCGTTCGAATTCTTGCTGAACTTTTGAAAAAGTGGCTATTTGTCATGGAAAAGAACATACCATCGAACCCAAATGACATAAGTCGATTCATTTCAAAGGCTGAAGTGCCGGCGTTGGCAAACCAATCGGACCTGATCGAGGAATCGCGGTGATTCTTGAGCTTCTTGCCCCCATTAGGACGCCGCCTGTCGGAGTGAAATGAGTGAGACTAAGAATCTTGGTATGCTTCGGACAATAACCGGGGCCGTATATTATGAAGGTATTCTCATGCCGATCTTGCATCCAAATAATTCTTTAGAGAATTATTCGCCTACAGCAAGAGGCCTCCCTGTCATATACGGTTCGTTCGGTCCGTAGACTTAACTGTTAGGCGGGAAACATTAAAGGCAAACTGATGGATAAAGAACAAAAGCTATTTCTGGGGAAAATGCTTGGTGAAATATATCGCATGGAGCGGGCGAATGATAATGTTGCCTGCCACGTTAGATCTGCACATATCTATGCATTGCTGAACGGATTTGAGCATGCAATCGATCGTGAGTTAGAGATGATTGGTTACGTTTCCAAAGAGAAATTGAAGGCTGTAATGGATGTTCTTGATCCAATTTGGGCAGATCGTGAGCGCCTCGAAAAATTCAAAGGGTTTTATGATATAGAACGTAAACTTTCCGCAAAGGGCGTTGATAGGGGAGATGCCATAGCAATACTCACATATCTAAAAGCCAATGGCCAATTTACAGAAATTATCGACAAAATGGATTCTAGTCATTCCCCTACGGAATGTCGCACCTTTGAGTTAAGCGATTGGGATGTCTGAGCTATGGATAGCTTCTTATCTATCGCTGGGTCCATCGCATCCATTGCGGGAGCTATTTGGGCATTTATGCAAGCGAAATCCGCCGCGAATTCTGCGAAACAGGCCAAAAGAATCCGTGATGAGTTGGTGCAAAGAAGAGAAATAGTAGAGGTTTCTAGAGTTCATACTGAGGTAACGAGAATTCTAAAGGTAGTTTCGCAAGTCGGCCCGAGCTGTACTAACGCAAGTACTCGTGGCATAAAAAACGAGAATATCGCGAGAGAGGGCGAAGAATTCTCTCGGTTTATAAATGAGCATAGTCGCCATTTTTCCGAATTATTCGACAATAAAGCAAAATCATTGTGTGAATCACTTGCGCCGCTTATAGAAGGCTTATCTGAAGCTAAAGATTTCGAAAAGACAAAAAGGGCTGGGAAACAAATTTATTACTTAATTAACTCATTCATGCCTGACGTAAAGAGCTTGGCCGATGAGAGGCGTGAAAATGTACAAATCACCTAATAATCACATGCACTCGGACAGCAAAAAGCACCGCTCCTTCACCCTAGCCGGTACACAAAGGTATTGATAATAGACAGAAAACCTAAATTAAAACTTTAGATATCAATGACATACATTAACTTATTTTCAAACAAATATTTTTCTCAGGAAAATGTCTGTTATCTTGTTGATTTAGAATATAAATCCTAGAATTATCAACACCTTTGTGTACCGGCTAGTCCTTCACCGCTCTGCTTTTTGCTTCCGGTGATGTGAGGCGATAGTACCTAAATGCCCACTATGGGTCGACTACGGCCTGGCCTTTCAGAGGTCGCAGGCCCGTCCAAGTCGCCTGACCGTCAGTAGTCGGCCATGAACGGACATTCAGCACTAACAAAACGGCGACCCGAAGGCCGCCGCTATTGCTGTCGCTATGAACGAATCACCTTGCTTAAAAGGTGCCCGCTATATCCTCCATGGCTTCGGGTCCGGCCTCTGAAGAATACCACCCTGACGCTGGAATTTTTCCGCTGGGTTGGACTTAAAATCAAGGTCGGGCTTTGGTGGTTTGGAGAACCACTTGCGAACGAACCTTTTAGCTTTAATGAATGCCTGGCGGATAATACTCTTCCCTGCGCCTCCCATGAGCGCTGTCATCGCCTTGCGGTCCAATATCATGTCCTTATCTAAGTCTTTAATCACTAAGTTACTCATTTCCATTCCCCTAGATTTGTTGGCTAGTTAATGTCGTAGGGCGTGAGCAAGTCCCACCCACGCTGAAGGGAAGTGGCAACATGCGTGCCAACCTCAGTGCTACAGCGTCATAAGGTATCGCAACCTATTGTATTTGCGGTTAAAGCTCGAATCATTCGTTCTACTGGCCGACTAGGGAGGTCCGCGGCGTTAAGACAATAGTTGGATTTCAGAAAACCATTTTGAAACTATTGTTCGGCTGCGACGCACTGGCCTGCTTAAAGCAAACCCCACCTCAAAATCAAGATTGGTAATTTGCGTCTAAAAGGTAAATTTACAAAGACTGAACGGCAGGTTTGGGTCGGGTCCTGTCATTCGCCCGCCCGAAGAAGATATCTTTATGCGCCCCCAATTATATTGCACCGCAATGGGCGGCAGTCGGCCATGAGTGGACGTTCGACGTTAAGGGCGATAAATCGGAAAGCGTGCTGAATTTGATTGAGAAAGCGGGGTTTGCGGGACGTGGAAGATGGATAACCCCATAATTATAGCTCCAGATTGAAAGCGAAGATTGTCGGGTAACGAACCACAGCTTTCAAGGCTTAACGGAGCCCTATATACTTGACGGGGAAAACTCGGCACCATCGCGCAAGCCACCGCTTATCAAGAGATATATTGGGAAACGAGGTGACAAACGAGAAATTTATATGCGGGTCGGCGGTTCGTTAAATACCTGTGGGCGGTGTAAACACTATCACCAATAAAAACAGAAAAACAGAAAAACAGAAAAATGGCAAACCTGAACACAGATTATTCAAAAATAAAACCGCATCATTTCTTTTCTAGTCAAGACGACAAGACGAAATTTAATTGGTTTGCATTTGAATTGGCATGCGAGATTGATCATGCCGTCCCATACCAGCTAAAGAAGTACTTATCAAAAAGAGGTTATACCAAGCAGTCATTCAACAAGTCATGTATAAAGCTAGCGGTTTTGCTGCAGGGTTTGGTGCTAAAGAAACTAAATATCCATGTTCTAAGAACGTGGATATTTAGTTTTACGTAGCCCCCATCTCTTCATGACTTGTATTAAATCAATGGGATAGCATGGTAGAGATAAAATTCAACAGTTAACGGTAACATAGCCAATAATATTGATTTACTCGATCAAATTGAACTTCCCTTATGGTTTTTAGCGGCGAGCTAACGGGGCGGCTTTACGCATATAGTCTGCTATTTTTCTCACAAGCTGTGGGACCCTGATTTCGTCTAGATTACAAGACCTCCCCTTTACCTCATTCAAGGCATTGTCATAATTGGTCATGAATTTCTTTACCTCCTGGTCGCCAAAATAGTTTGAAAATAGGTCTATCGCCCGGGACTTTGATATGCTTACCAACTTGCGGCGGCAGTTTGCCCCTAACTGATAGGCTTTGCCCATGTCATAAGCCAGCGTCTCGCTGATCGCGAACAGGGTCGTTTTACTGATAGGACCCTGCTGGGCGTAGTTAGGAATAGGTACGGCAAAAATGACTACCACCACTATTGTTTTCGCGAATGGATTCATGCTTGTTTTTTCCTGGCTTGATCCTAAATTGGACTGACCTGGTCCTATTGAGCGCCTTATCCAGTAGATTGATGCCTAACAGGTATTGAACGGACTGCCGGCCCGCATATCAATATCTCGTTTGCTACCCTCAATATCTCAAAAATAGTCTTGAAATCAGCGGCCTGCGCAGTGGTCCAGAGTTCTTTCCTTCAAGTATATACGGACCCCTTAAGCCTTGAAAGCCGTTGTATCCTCAACGGGATGTACGTTTCCTCCACCCCCAAGGCGGTATAGGATTCCGTTCTCGCCACAATCCTTGCCCATTCTCCTTGCCCATTCTCCCTGGCCATGATCTCAGCTTCACTGTACAGATCCCTATCAGCAGGGGTTTGCTCCTTCTGGTACTTCTTATAATGCCACGCTAGACCGGCTGTGACTTGTCTGAGGTTCATATCTTGACCATCTAACAGAGTACCTTGCCAATCAGCCGTTTATACCGGTCTCGCTTGATGTAATCGATCAACACATGTTTACCGGCCACCGCGTCGGATAGGTATTTGCCCGATTTCCTGCCATAGGGCTTTTTACGCTCAGGGGCGTCTATACCCTGCAGGCGTATACGGTGTTGGGTGTTGCTGGCGTCTATGACAGTGACGGTATCCCCTTCAGCAACCTTGACCACACGGCCGGTGAGGGTGTCAGCATAGAGGGGCCATGAGTGGGCGAGCAGAAAGAGGTAGAGTAGGGATCTGAACATGTAATTTTTGTGCCTGTTGTGGCACCGTATTACACCACAGCAGACAGTGTTCAGAAAACCCTCGATGAGATAGGTGAAAGGGCGAACCCGGCGGACAGTGGGAAAAGGAAAAGCAAACCACTAGAACCTACCGGACCCAGCTGGTTCGATAGTGTTAAAAGACTGATCGGCAGTCAACGCACAAGAGCCCTGAAGTGCTCGGCATTCTAGCCAAGTGGCAGGAAGGGCGGGCACCCTTTGTAGGTGCGCATTCAGCGCGTACTGAACTCACCCTGTCGGCTGGTCCGCCGCATTCCAAGCGTCATTCACCAATTTAGACGGTGGCTTGGAATTAGTTAAATGGTTAGCGGCGGATTTTAAAGACGGCGTACAACGAAAAGAATTAAGGCGACCCACGGGATATCTCGTGGGTCGCTTGCCGATGTACCTTACCCTGCCGTGCCTTGAGAGTGAGGCGACGATTATTCGCCTGGAGGCGAGTAAGGCAACTACCCGAAGGTAGTTTTCAAAAAGCCAGACCGGACGCTTTTTGCGACCATCGGCTCTTTTTGCTTAACAAACCTGCACCGGCAACAGTGATTGAAAAGCAAAATCATATTGCACCAATACTTTAAGTATAGCGCTCCAGCACTATAACGGTAGAATCAAGATACTGTGCATTTTTACAGTATCCCGATAAAATAGCACCATGAGTGATCTGGATCGCGTTCGCGCACTGCTTTATGGTTGGGCCGACTGGTCAACCCGCGATCCTTCCGGCCTTGGCTGGTCCCGTGAAAGCACTATGCACCGCATTCACCGCCTGAGCCCCTGTCGGAGAACCTCCACACGGGGTGATGATCTGCTATTCAGGTGCAATAGTTCAGCTCCGAGCTTACAGACAGTGTCATATTTGGTCTCGTCTGAATAGCCCCTTTTGGCCATAAGCAGTCATTGGAGTTAAGGGTTTTTACCCTCAAAAAGATCTCTTTTTTCGTTGATTGCATTAGCCATATAATCACGAAATGCTAACACTCGTGCTATGCGCTTCAAATCAGGGTGAAGCAATATCCAGAGACCTAAATTATGTGCAAGCTCAGGATTACAACAACGCTCGAGCAGAGGATCTGCATCGCCCATAAAGCATGGTAAAAAGGAGATGCCTAATCCCTCTCTTAATGCAGCAAGCGTAAGCAGGGTATCATCACTATAAAAATTATGAGGTTGCTCGCCACAGGTTTGTTTTGTCCAGGTTTTATGGAAGGTGCAGCACTCCACACCAATCCATTTTGGTTCTCTACCATCTTTTCTAGTTTTTTCAATATATGTGCGACTGCCATAGATCGTTGATGCAACGGTAACGATTCTTTTTCCGATGAGTGTGTCAGTAGGAGAGTTGGTGAGACGAATGGCAACATCGGCCTCTCGTTGAGATAGGCTGGCATCACTATTGGAAACTATAATATGTAACTCTACTTGTGGGTGCGCCTTGCTAAAGCTAGCGAACATTGGCATCAGAATTGAGGATGCCATGTTGTTAATGGCCGTAACCTGTAAAGGGCCCACTAGATTGGTGTCTTTTCCAAGAACTGCACTGTCCACACCGAGAACTTCGGTTTCCATTCGGGTTGCAGCTTCCTTTACATTTTTACCTGCCTGAGTGAGTTCATAGCCACTCTTTTTACGTTCAATTAAACGCGCCCCCAGTTGTTTTTCTAACTGTCGCATACGTCTCGAAACGGTGGAGTGCTGCACGCCCAGTTGTCTGGCACCACCACTGATGGAGCCCATACGGGCTACAGCCAAAAAAAACCTCAGGTCATCCCACTTCATATCGCCCTCAATATAATGTGCAATTTTGCACATTATGTTTCCATTTTTAGATAATTGTAAGCAGAAATAATCAGCATAAACTCTGTATTACACGAACAGAACACGATAAGTGGAGCGAAATCATGACCAGAATCCCACCAAAATTCGATGCAATTAAGTACAAGCAGACCACCCTGCAACAGTGGAACTCGGCTGCGGCAGCTTGGCACCGATGGGGGCCGCTGTTATCAAGATGGCTGGGGCCGGCAACTGAAACCATGCTGGATATGTGTAACATCACTGACGGCAGCCGAGTTCTTGATGTTGCCGCTGGAGCAGGTGAACAGAGCGTGGCTACAGCCAAACGAGTGGGTGCCGCAGGGTATGTGCTGGCCACAGATATTTCCCCAAACATCCTGGAGTATGCCGCAACAGCAGCAAAACTGGCTGGATTGAGTAATGTATATACCCATGTAGTGGATGGTGAAAATCTTACCAAACTTGAAACAGTCCCTTTTGATGCCGTTATTTCCCGTGTTGGACGAAGCCGCTACGCGGAGAAAGGCTTTGAGGCCTGATTAAATCTAAAATGTAACCTCACGCCCTCGCATAGAGGGATCATTCAGCGACGAA
>JBDLIZ010000294.1:0-6812 GCA_039714615.1 Pseudomonadota bacterium
CTCACGCCTGACCGACCCACAGCACGCCGAGCTGCTGACCTCGACCAAGGCGTTTCTTTATGTCCGGCTTGCACACAAGTATTCGGTGAGCGACAAACGTTTAAAACACCGGAGCCTACCCAAGCTATTCTATTCCCCTCTGCGGTCATTGCTCGTCTGGATGGTGGCCAACGGCCATCAACGCTTTGCTGCCCTGACTCCAGCTGTTTGTGCCGACTACGTCGAGGCCTGCAAGCGGGAGACTAATGCTAGCGGCAAACGGTTGAAGCCGGAAAGTCTGAATCACCGACTTGCTCCACTGCTAAACCTATATACTTTCCGTGATCAACTGACTGACAATCTGCCCGAGCACCCCTGGCCGGGAGAATCGGCATATTCAATCGCCGGAAACAAATGGGGAGGCAAGTACAAGGAAGGCAGAACCAAGTTGATCCCGGACCGCCTTGCACGACAATTGGCGCAGGGCGCATTGCGTTACGTCGAAACCGATTTTAGCGAGCGGATTCTAGCGTGCTGGGAAGAGTGGTTGGCTGGTGAGTCGGTTGATGCGCATCTGACTCGGTTGGGGATGAAGAACTGGCGGGCGGTTAAACACGATATCAATCACTTGTACACCGCCTGTTACGTCGTCATCGACCTTTTCAGTGGAATACGCGATAGCGAGATGGCCTCGCTTGAGACTGGCTGTTATGAGCAGCATGAGGGCTGGGATGGCGCTACTTACGGCTGGCTCAAAGGCATCACCTACAAGACCGAGGAAGACCCCAAGCCGGTAGAGTGGATGGTTCCACCCGTGGTCGCGAAAGCGGTGAGTCTGGCTGAGAGGGTGTCTGCGCCGATCCGCGCCGAGTTGGAGGGGTGCATCACCGAACTGGAGGCGCGTATTGCCTCGGCCAGCTATCTGAGCGAGACGCAGCGCGCACAGGATATCGAGACATTGGATGAATACCGTAGACACCGGTGTTCGTTGTTTGTCAGTAAATCGTGCAAAAAAGGCACCATCACCACGTGGAAAACCAGCGGTACAAGCCGGCGTCTCAGGGCGTTAGCAGAGCATCTCGACCTGCGGGTGGCGGTAGTGGATCTGCCGCAGGTCCAGAACAAAGACCGCATCAGAGTTGGGGACATATGGCCACTTGCCCCACACCAGTTCCGCAAGACGTTTGCCGTCTATGTGGTCCGCAACGTCCTGGGTGATGTGCGCTACCTACGCGAGCACTTCAAGCACTGGTCACTCGACATGACGCTCTATTATACCGCCGCTGAACTCGACTATGTGGACGAGACATTGTTCGATGAACTATTGACCCAGCGGGATGAGCTACAGGCCATCATCATCGAGGGCTGGATCACAACTGACAAGCCACTGGCGGGCGCTGGCTCGCTGAAAGTCAAAGCATGGCGAGAACGTGAGGAGGTGCGTGTTGCAAAAGACCACCGGGAACTGGCGCACAAGCTTTCTTCGGGATTCTATATCCGTGGGACGGGGCACTCATGGTGCACCTCCAAGAACTGTAAGGGCACGGGGCTGTATAATGTCCTGGCGTGCAAGGACTGCGGTAACAGGCTGATTGACGACACGCATCTGATGGTTTGGCGAGGCATCCGTAACCAGCAGATCGAATTGCTGGAAATGGACGATCTGGGCGATCCGATGTGGCAGCGGGCCAAGGAGCACCTCCGCTATGCCGAACAAATCCTTGGTGACCTGAACGATCCTGTGGAGGCTTACCCTATTCCGCCAAAGCCGTCCGAACGCCGCAGTGTCAGCAGCTGAGCAAGAGATGGTCATGAGTGGCGAAATGAGCACCCGTGAGCGTATCGAGAAGGCCATTGAGGAGATGCAGGAGGCAGGGAGTCGAATGACCATCTCGGGTGTAGCCCGGGAGGCGGGCATCAGTAATGCCTCCATTCATAATCGCTATCCCGATCTCGCATCCCGTATTCGCGAGCTCTCCGGTAAGGCGGCTGAACTTGATACCCAAGCATTGATGTCGAAGCGACGGGGAACCATCAAGCGTGTAGATGAACAGTTGCGAACACTGCGTAACGAACTGACCGAGATGAAGGAGGAGTTGCGTAAAGCAGATTCTGTGAATGCAGCGCTTGATCTGGAGAATCAGTCGCTCAAGGCGAAGGTTGATGAACTGAAATGGCAGTTGGATAAGGCGCTACGGGGAGGTCGTACCTGATTGAGTCACTCATAACCTAATCGAAATTATAGAATAACTATTCTTGGCTATTTTTTACATAAGCAAGAGAACATGTAATAGGTATTTGGTGGCAGATCCTAATATTCGCTCCAGATATAGAAAACGGGTACCCCCCGAAGGTGACTCAGTCCAACAGGTATCAATAATCCTGAAAGGCACACAATAGATACATGCTAAACTCTTCTGTAAATAAGAGACAGGTGGAGGTGTTTTGAAACTACCGAATCATGAAAATGCTGTCATTTCGCAAGAGAAATTACAGAATTATTTGTTGTCCAAGACACACCCTATCGGTAGGTTTAAAGCTTCTATATTTAATGAATTAGGTTATAGACAAAGAGAATGGGCTAAGTTACAGACTGATTTAAAAAGATTTCTGGAGCTTGAGGCGGACGAGAAGGAAACAACCGCATATGGGCAGAAATATGAAATACGGGGTAATTTATTGGGTCCCAGTGGAAAGTCCATATACTTGATAACTGCCTGGATCGTTCTGAAAACGGAGGACTTTCCTCGATTTATAACAGCTTATCCGGGAGAGAGATAATGACCATTAAGATGTTAGATACCGTCGTACTCGATACAGATATTCCAGAACATAACCTTATAAAGGGCGATCTTGGTACTGTCGTAGAGATTTATGAACCTGACGGCATCGAGGTCGAATTCGTGATGGGAACCGGAAAGACCCGCGCGTTGCTTACATTGAATAAGAATGATATTCGCTCTTTGTCTGAATCAGACGTTCTATCTGTAAGATCTGAATATGCTGCTTAGATATTGTATCGGTGGTAAACAACCAACTACTAGGGACATGTAAAAATTCTGTGGCTGTGTATCTTTATTTCATTCGCTCTCTTTTTGGTTGCCACTGCACTTCACATTACCACATATGTTTTAGGGGCCTGGCTATAACAATTTTGAGACACTCATGCTGGATGGCAGCAGTGGGATTGCGTGGTTGAACCGGGTGACTATGCACTGCATGTAACAATTGCTCCTGTTACAACGCACGTATCTTATTGAATATAATGATGTTATTGTTATTGTAACAGAAATAGGGGATTACATTTGCGGTGGACGGGGATATCCCTGGGTGCGGTGATTCCGATACGCACCTGGTTGCCCGTGACGCCGAGGACAGCGACTTCGACCTCATCACCGATCATCAATGTTTCACCAACTCTTCTTGTCAATATCAACACAGTGTTCTCCTTGCCGTTCCTTGTGTGTTTAGTAAGGTCTGTTCCTCACCGGACGATAGCCGTGAGCAATCCGCCTTTTGTGGATAGCGTCCATTTTTCGCTGTCCTGAAGCGGGACCACTCACCGTCTCGATGCGCACCTGGCCCCGTCCATTATCGAGACTGCCCCAGTTGCGCATCAGGGACCAGCGCCCAAAAAGATCCGGTTGCAGCAGGGCATTGTAGTAGCGTCGATTCTTAGGATTGACCCAGGTTTTCATCATCTCATTCATCGTTCTTTTGACTGTCCAACAAACGCCTCAACACACTAATAGCGTCGATCGCACGGGTTTGACGGGCCTGTGGCAGGGTGATGCCATTCAACGCCAGCAGGCGCTGGCTGTAACCGCCGTCCGTGGGGACATAGAAAGAAAGGGTGGCGCCTTCACGTACCAGTCTGCCCACTCTTAGACCGTCGACGATGACGGTATTCGTAGCATCAGTGGCGATTTTCATCTTCGTGTCTCCTGGGTTGCACTTTTTACCGTAAAGGCGCGTTCCTGCGTGAAATCCGGGGCGACTGCAGGGGCTAACTCCGTTGAAATGCGCGTAGGAATGCCTGTTTTCGGCCCGAATTCGGGATTTTTCCGCTGAAACCACCGGATCAGGCTTTCATGGGACTTCATCGAGGTCAGCACCCCGAGCATGCCGCCCGCGATCATGCTGACCATGTCCAACAGATCCCCATCGGCCACCCCCTTGATCACCGCAAACTGCGTGATGGTAATCAACGCCGAGGTGAACGCGGCCAAGGCGTACTGACGATAAATGACATTCTGCTGCTGAAACACCAGCAGAAAGACGGTCGCAAAGGCCGAGAAGAATAAGATCATGTGTCGTCCTCATCTTGAGAAGGGGAGAGGGCGTCCACCGGCATCGATGCCGTATAGGATGACCCGCACTCCCCGCAGTTTAATTTCAAGCCCGGCTTGCCCCACACATTGGTCTGGCACTCGGGACAGCTGTAGCGGATCTTGACCTTCTGCCGGGCCGCCTGCTGCAGTTGCTCATTCGGCACCAGATCCTCGAACAGCTCATTCATACGGACATGCAACAGGCTTTCCAACTCATCCTGTTCCGGTTTCGGCGTCTCCCACTCGGTTTCGAGTGTGAAATCCCCATCCCTGACCTGGCAGGAGGGCGTCAGCGCCGCAAAACGATCGATCCAGGGCAAACCCTTGGAGCGCTTAATGAACGCCTTGGCGGCCTGTTCGAAGGCCCCGCCAGGAATGGGATAGTCACTCATTCTTTGGCCGGTCTTTTTGCCACCTGGCAGGCCGTTATGGCTGGGCATCAAACCGATCGATTCCATCTTCGCGGCCCACTCCTTGTTGTGATAACCACTCCGGCTGGGCTTGCCAAAACTGTGCTGCCAGTTGTGCGCAAGCTCATGCACGATCGTTTGAAAGACCTCCATCAGGTTGTGCCGGGAAAAGTAACTGGGATTCAACGCCAGCTCGTGGACCGTGTTGCCCTCCGGGTCCGTCCATCGGTTCGGTGAAAAGAATCCCATCAACGATTTATCTCGCTGCACCGTCAGCAGACATGCCGGCAACCTGTCCTTGAACAGGGTCCGGTTGAAGAAGCTGAAGGCCTCTTCCAAATAGCGATAGAAACTGTCTGTTGGGCTTTTCATTAAAATGTATTTGTAACGTACGATACAAATTATAGTTTTTAAATGGTCCGTCCACAAGGCGGGGCAGGGGGATTTAGTTCATTGAAAAAAGCCTGGTCAGGCAGACGTTATGGGCGGCTAATTACGAAACTTATTGAAATGCCCTGTGGTAGTTTCTTACATAACAAAAGGGGGCAAGTAAATCAGCCGCATTCCACTTTGACCCTCCGCCTGACTTAATCAACGATCCGCAGTCGGCTCATGCGATCCTGTATCTCTACGGCCTCGGTCAGGGTCATCGTTTGCCATTTCGATGGATATAAAAAGTCTCTCCTTCTCGGCCCTGGTGAGGGAGCGGGCTGAAACATTGGGTCTCCTGCAGGCTCACCTGATAGCCGGCTTCCGCCTCGTCCTCTGTGGCGGGTGTGTCATCAAAGACAAGGGATACAGGTGCGTGCTGTTCCACCGTCGGGTCACTCGTCGGTTTGAACAACCACAAATCAAGCGGTCTGTAGCGGTTACTATTGCCCTTCCAGAGGTAGCCACTCATGTCGTGATCAAGGTTCACCGGGAAAGGCTTACCGCCATCTTGACCGCAATACTTGCTCTCCTCACGAATCACGGTATAAAAATCGGGTTCGTTTTGTATCATGGTTAATCCTTCTCTGTTAGCGCTTGGGTAGTTGGGTGACGTTGCCTGATGCCTTGATGGTCAGGAACTCAGAGACCTTATCCAGCAGACCCTGATGCTGTTGCTTCAGCTTTTCTCGGCTTTCCTCAAAACGCGCCTTCGCCTGGACAATGAGCTTTTCATCCGGCTCATCCCGATCATAGTGATGTGACTGATAGCCGATCTCATTCAGAGCCTCCCGGTAACAGTCACGCACGAAGTTCTCGAAGGCATTGGGATACCGATCATTTTCGAGATGATAGGCGATGTCCTCGGCGCTATGGTTCATCATAAGGCGCTCCACCGCGAGAAAGATTAACAACATCTCCCGGTAATTATCCGGCGCTACGTTGAAATGCTGTTGCGCCAAGGTCAGTCCGGCTTTATCAAGATGCTGCCGGCGAGCCTTTTTCTGCCGCTCTTGTCTGGCCTTGACCTCTTTGGCATGTTCGACCTTTTTGCGGAATCCTCGGAGGATACGGGCTGCGTCTTCCAGTGTCTCCCTCTCTTCATCGGTAAAGAGAGGGGCGACCCGACTCTCGACGGTATTCCTGATCAACCCGTTGGCGGTCTTAGTCAGTTTGGTCTGCAGCTTCTTGAGCTCCTCTGATCCATAGTATTGGAAGATCTCCAGAATAGTGTCTGTATCTAGGCTCATCAGAATGCAAACCCCAGTTGTTCCTGTTGATATAAAAACCCGGCAACGGCTCCACTGAGCCGTAATGCCTTCACCAGTAATTGCTTATCCATAAAGCGCGTCACTCGTTTGAGCAGGGGCGCCAGCGCCACTCTTGCGTCTGCCAGACTGACGCCCCCTGGAAATGACCAGGTGTAATTGAGGTTGTCAGTATAAAGCATCCCCATTGCTTCGATCACCGAGGCGACCGGCCCTTCATGCCAGTTCGGCAAACGGATCTGGACACACCCCTTAAGGTTAAGGTAGATGGATTTCCAGCCATGCGCTTTGTGTTCCTCCCCCACTACGAACGGGTAAGCGGCGTGTTTTGTGTACGACCGGTGGGCGAGCTGCATCGCCTCATGCTCAGAGAGCCTCATTGTGTCCGGGCCGGA
>JBDLIZ010000295.1:0-6771 GCA_039714615.1 Pseudomonadota bacterium
CTTGTGAATAAATCCCCCCACGGTTACGGGCGTCCCTGAACGCGCCTGGCCGCGTTGCGGGTCCCCCAATATCTGGTCATGTAGAAGCTCGCCACACTCCCAGACATTGGGACTCCCGCGCCTTGCCAGACACGTCCAGGAGCACCCTCGCTTCACGCGGAGATTTATTTACAAGCTCTAAGCGGAAAAGTAGCTCCGGGAGCTATACCACACTAATGCTAGGAAGTAATGCGGGATCAGTGACGAATCGCTGGAACTTCCTCTTATCGTTAGCATACAAATAGGTATCGTCCGGATCGATCTGTTTTTGCTGCACCGCCTCCAGCAATGCTTGATCCAAGAGCTGCATCCCCATTCCACGACCCGTCTGAATCTGGTTAGGGATCTGAAAGGTTTTATTAGATAGGATGAGGTTGGATATTGCATTGGTCATCAGCATAATTTCTACAATGGCTCTACGGCGCCTGCCACCCTCGGACTTTACCAGCACTTGGGTGACAACCGCTTGCAGATTCTGAGATAAAAACAACTTACCCTGTTCCCGCTGTTCCGCGGGAAGGGCATCGAGCAGTCGGTCAATGGATTTAACGGCAGACGTAGTGTGCATCGTACCAAGCACAAGATGACCGGTTTCCGCGGCCATCATCGCCATGGTAATTGTTTCCGGATCGCGCATTTCCCCTACCAGGATGATGTCGGGGTCTTCCCTAAGCGCGGACTTTAAACCATCGGAAAAACTGTGTACATGCGTACCCACCTCCCGCTGAATAACCTGAGACTTTTTGCTGGGATGGATAAATTCGATAGGATCTTCTAGGGTCACAATGTTTTGACGCTTATTCCGATTGAGATAATCGACCAGCGCCGCCAGAGTCGTTGATTTTCCCGTACCGGTAGACCCTGTGACCAATACCATACCTTGGTTGAAGTCTGCGAAGCTGCGAATGATGGGGGGTAAAGCGAGTTGTTCAAAGCTTGGGATATCGGAAGGAATATGCCTCAAGGTCACCCCGATGCCAGTCGATTTTCGAAACAGATTTACCCGATAGCGACCGCCTCCCTGACTCGACATATAAGAGAAATCCAGATCCTCCCCACCCCGAAAACGCTCTTTTTGCGACTCCGTCAAGATTTCAAAAACGTAACCCTCCAATTCAGCCTCACCCAATTCACGAAATTTTATGGAAAAAAGTTCACCCTGCATGCGCAGCATGGGCGGCACGTTGACGGCGAGATGCACATCTGAGCATCCCTGTTCGGTCCCTAGTTTCAAAAAGGCATCTATGCGTGGCATCTCGTCACCCTATTTTCAACTGACAAATGCATCGAGCCGTTCGCGTAACGCGTTCATGGATTGAAAACGTTTTTTGGGATCGGTCGCCATGGTTTTCAGAATCACCGCGTTCATGGTATGAGGTAGTTGGGGATTTAACTCTCGTGGGGGTCTGGTCTGCCCCTGAACATGCTGATACATGATCGACATACTGTCACCGCCATGATAGGGAGGCTGTCCGCTCATCATTTCATACATGATGACACCCAGACTATAGATATCAGTACGCGCATCCACATCGCGACCTAGAACTTGTTCCGGCGCCATATAGGTCGGCGTACCTACCAGCAATCCCGTTCTGGTAAGCCGTGTATCCATATGTCGCGTCGCTGCGGCTACTCCAAAATCGACGATCTTTACGACCTTGTGTTGATTGATCAGAATATTGCTGGGCTTCAAATCTCGGTGTACCACATTGGCCTCATGGGCACTGGCCATTCCAGCACATATCTCTCGAATGACATGGATCGCCAGTTTCAATTCCATCGGGCCTCCCGATACCAGCCGCATACCCAGCGTGTGGCTTGGGAAATATTCCATGGAGATCGCCGATGACTCACCGAAGGTGATCATGTCGTATGTACGAATGACATTCTGATGAGTGATTTTTCTGGCGAATCTCAATTCGTATATAAACCGGCTGATGATATTTTCGTCGGATGCGACATGGGCATTAAGGAATTTTAATATGACCTGTTCCTTGATCATCAGGTCCTCCATCAGGAGCACCGTCCCGAAGGCCCCCTTCCCCACCTGTTTTATAAACCGGTAACGGCTACCCAGCACGTCATCGGGCTGTAAAAGGGATGGATCCACCGTCTCCGATGCCAGTGCGGCCACTTCCCGAGAGACCGTACCGGGCATCACGATGGCTTCCAGAGATTTGAGTTGGGCCGGCGGGGATTCAGCTCCGGTTTGCAAGACCGGGAGATCCGTCTTGGTGGGATACTGAGAACTGATTTTTACCAACGCATCGGCAGCGACCTGCCTGACCTCATCGGTGTCAAACTCGACCATCTTCCTGATCGCTGCCTTCACCGTTATCGCATTGGGCTCATTAGTGAGTCTACCCAAGGCCTGTAAGGCCTCTTTCTTTACGCCCTCCGAACCGGCTTCCAACAGCTGCAGTATCGGTTCTATCGCAGAGCTCGAATGCAGTGTCGCCAACGCCCTGATAACCACTATCATCACTTCGCTGTTCGGCTCTTCCTTGCCCATGAGCGCGATTAGCACGGGAACAGCTTTCTTATTTCCCAATGCCGCCAGCCCATCAATCGCCCTCTCCCGGACCCACCAATCCGAATCCTCCAGGGCTACTATGAGGGTATCGTAAGTGCCCCGATCCTGGGTGGCATTGATGATCTCGATCGCCGCCCGCCGCACGAATTCATCCTCATCCTTGATCAGCTCGATAACGGATTCCACGACCTTACTACCCCCGATGTTGCCAAGCGCATCAGCGGCCCGACTCCTCACCCACCAATCGCTGTCCTTGATCGCCAGCAGCAGGTCCTTGATCGCATTGACGTCACCGATTTCATTGAGCACCTCCACTGCGGCACGACGAGTATATTCCGATTCATCCTGCAGGGGGTCGAGCAGATAGTTGACTGTTCGGGGATGTTTCAGTTTGACAAGTGCATCGATAGCCTTGCTCTGAATATTGAAATCCGGATCTTTGATGAGCATGCACAGTTGTTTCACATCCATGCTCGCATCCATCTGCGACAACCCCTCGAGTGCGGCCAGGCGCACGGCCCTATTGCTATCCTCCAACAGTCTATGGAGCATATCCTGAACGGGTTTCGTGTTGAACCTAGAAAGTGTCTTGGTGATTTCCGTCTTCATCACCGGATCCTTGGCATCGATCCGGTTGATCAACTCGGGCACCAGAGATTCATCCGCCAAATCGTTGATGATCCGATAAAGCATCACCAGATCATTATGCTGGAGCTTATAGCCGTGGCGCAGCAGCTTGTTGGCGTCCAGACCCTGATGGTGCGCCGACAGCAGTTGTAAGATCGCGGGTTTGGAAACACTGGGTTTGTCAAACAGTTCCAACAAACGATTGGGGTCTAAATTTTTTGTATTCTGCACTACTTTGACGACGCCGGAGACCACCCTAGGATCAGGGTCGGAAAGACTTTCAAAGAAATATTCCAGTGTTTTTGAATTCAGTAATTTGCCCAATAACCGGATGACAAAATCGCTCTCTTCCCGGCGGGTTGTGCTGAGCAGAGCGATAATCTTAGGGATGGCGGTTTGGGCGAGAGCCCGGAGCTTATGAACGGCTTGTTCACAAGCAGAGGTATCTAACTGCCCACATACCATCACCTGAGATATCAAGCGATCCGCTCTTATTCCGTCTAAGAAACCCATAGCAAAATGACAGCCGCCAGTTAATCCATTAAAGGCCGATACTGATCAACCTAGATCCTGCAAGTGATCGTGCTTGCAGAGTGCAAGACATTGATTCGTAGAGCGAATTTGAGACCGAGTGAAGCAGTGGCACAGGGAGGTGCCGTTAACGGACCTAAGGATGGAATCCTTATTGTGATTGCCGAGAGAGCAAATATCGCTATACGGATCAAGAGCATGTACTATGTGAGTGCGATCACTCGCAGGATCTAGGTTCAAGGCAATATTCATAACAGTATGGGGATTAGCAGTGACCAACGACGGGATCGAGTGCACTGAAGCGCCGTTAGGAACCTATGAAAAGAAATACTTGCGTCCTTGAGGGGAGCAATTTAAACATCGATGATCAGCAATAATGTTTTATAACGTAACTACCTAACGCCAACAAGGACATTCACCCCACCAAAGACAGGACTCTGTCGGACAACGACGGGAAATGGCTGCTGGCGCAGCACTTCAAGAGCTACGGAAAGAAATCGAAAAGAAGCTATTTAAACCAAAATACAAGGAGTTGTAAAACCACAAAACTATAGAAGGCAGCAAGGGCATCATCCATCATAATACCCGCCCCCCCTTTTATATGATGGTCAATCCATCCCACGGGCCACGGTTTGAGAATGTCGAAAAACCTGAATATAAAAAATCCCGCCACCACCCATAACCATCCCTGAGGCGCCATCATCATGGTAATCAGATAACCGACCAACTCATCCCAAACAATCCCCTTGTAATCATGTATCGCCAGCGCCCGGGAGGTATAACCACAGATCCAGATACCACCGATAAGTAATACCCCGGTGACGCACAAATAAATCGTCAAGGGCAGGGGCTGTAAAAGCAAATAGAGAGGAACTGCCACCAGGGTCCCCAAGGTACCGGGGAAGACGGGTGAAAGACCTGCACCGAAACCAAAGGCCAGCAAATGAATAGGATGGGTTAATGCAAAACGTGCCGTAGGCTGGTTCTTAGGAAGTGACATGGGATCAGCGAGGCATGGATCGGTTGGGCTCACCGCCGCACTCACTGCACGTTTGGATATCGATATTGAACAGCCGCTTGAGGCGTTGCGCCCATGCCATGGACGCCCGCCATTCGGCGGGCGTTTGGTCTTGCGGCTCATCAGGTGTTGCTAGGGCACGTTTCACGCACCGGTCTTGCGCTCCAAATCCGGCACCGCCTTCTCGGAGGTGGAATCCGCTTTCTCTGCTTGATCATCGTGGGCTAATCGCACGATCTTTTTCCCCTTCAGTATTTGTTTGGTGGCACGGTGCACGAACGTTTCAGGAGGTTGTTCGGCGGGCAGGACCTCGACGTCCAGGTCCGTGTCAGTCGTCGTCATGTACTCGAAGAGCACCTTGGTAATCCGGTGTCTATCCATCTCCAACACCTCGAGTCGAGCGCCCTCGAGCTCGACGACATCACCGACATCCGCGATCCGCCCAAGATGCTGGTTGACGAGTCCACCCAGGGTCACATAGTCGCCGGTGGGAAAGGGATAATCCAGTTTCGGTTCGAGCTCCGTTACCCTCACCCCCCCATTGATGAGGTAGTGCTGCTGGTCCTCCATCTTGATATGGCGGTGCCTGGGGGTGAATTCATCCTCATAGTCGCCGACGATTTCTTCGAGAATATCCTCCAGGGTAATTACACCCTCTGTCCCGCCATACTCATCCAGCACGACGGCTATCTGCCGGCGGTTATTCGTGAAATCTTTCAGCAGCATGCTCAGTGGCATGGTATCGGGGACAAAATAGGGTGGCATCATGACCTCGCTCACTGGGAGACTCGCTATGCCCGCGGATGATTCCTGACTTTCCGCCGTAGCCAGCTTGTTGAGGAGTTGCTTCATGGACACGATGCCGATGATATTGTCCACTGAGGTTTCATAGACCGGATAGCGCTCGCGAAGCCCCGCCTTGTAGAGGGCGAGGACATCCGCCACGGTGTCAGTATGCTTCAGGGCCTCTACCTCCGTGCGCGGAATCATGGCATCTCTAGCCGTGTGATCGTCCAGGTCGAACACGCCGCGAAGCATCATGGTCAACTGAGGATCCAGCGCGCCTTCCTGTTCGCCGGCGCTTAGGATGGTCCGGATCTCTTCCCCGGTCATTGAAAAGTGACCTTCACCCTCAGCCGCCAGGTCTCGCTGACCAAACAACTTGAGTAAACCGGTGGATGCGCGATTCATGATCCAGATAAGCGGCCGCATCAGGGAATGAAGACCATTGATGGTCCGGGCCACGGCCAGGCTCAGGGGTTCCGCCTTGTGAAAGGCCAGTACCTTGGGAGCCAACTCTCCCCCGACTACGTGCATGAAGGAGATAATAATGAAGGCTACGACATACGAGAACGTATGCGCCCATCCGATGAGCTTTTCGCCACCGCCGAATGTGCCGACGGCCATCTCCAAAGGGGGATCCAGTACCTGGGTTAGCGTGACCATTCCGATGGCGCCGAGAGCCAGGGAAACCAATGTGATGCCGATCTGGGTGACGGAGTAGAACCGCTCGGGCTCGTTGTGGAGCACTTGCACGATCTTGGCGGATTTATTGCCCGTACTGGCCAATTGCTTGATGCGGCTGCGGCGGGCAGAGGTCAAGGCGATTTCAGAGCCGACGAAAAAGGCGTTGCCTACGATCAGCAACAGAATGAGGAAGAGTTTCCCGATCAGTATCCAGTCCATGTCTTTTACCCCCGCACATTGAAATGATTAAGAGGTGCATCTGCATATACCGATTCGGCAATAATCAGAGTACACCTTCGGCGAATAATCGCCTCTGCGCTAACCGAACAACGCTAATAACCGATTTATCCTTACTGTTTATTTTATCCACAGAGTTGGATTGTAACCTAAATCCTGCAAGTGATCGTACCGAAGAAAATCAATATTTGGAGCCTTACGCCGGGATGTCGGCGAGATACTAGGAGGCTGTCCGAGAATGGCGACCGTAGCGAGGGCAAGGCTGGCTGAGCCAGATTTTTCGTTCATTTGAGGCGAATATTGGCCATATTTAACGAAA
>JBDLIZ010000296.1:0-6763 GCA_039714615.1 Pseudomonadota bacterium
CAGGTTCATGCTCAGGCCACCTGGTGTTGTAAAAATAGCAGTTTTATGGACAGGGCTCTGCATACCAAAACGCGGATCTGGTCCTTCAATGGTCTTGTTTATGCTGCCATCGGCATATGTGGTGGTGGTTACTGCATTGTTGAATTCCGTAGTAGTCACACTACCATTTGGAGCAATCGCCGTTTGACGGCGTGTACCATCAACCAAGCGTTCGTTCGTAAAAGAACTAACACGACCTTCGCCGCTTTTCATATCGATGGTATAACCATTAGCCGATTTGATGCGATTTATTCGCCAACCGCCGCCGAGAGGGTTTTCGTCCTGTAATAAATGACCACTGGCATTGAATGTATAGATTGAGTGATGTCCATTGCGATCAGTAAAGTCCGTCATGAGCCCATCGGATGTATACGACATTGAATATTGCTCATTAGCAGGATCAATGACTGAGCTCAGGTAACCGTTTTTATCTAGCATAAACATAGTTCGCAAGCTATCTGGCGTCACAAGCGCTAGTGGTTTTCCAGTCTCATCGCGTTCGATAATTATGACATTGCCATCAACGTCCTCGATCTTATTGAGATACCCATTTACGTCATAGCCGAATTTAAACAACTCTGCAGTGGTAGTTGCATCCAAAGTACGAAGGTGTTTGCCTTCAGAACTGAAGTGATAAATCTGTGTGCCACCGATTGAAGGAATGAGTGACTCATCAGAATCGATACCTGCGTCTGGTGGGGCGACACGACGGACAGATAAGTTACTTGCAATATAGAGTGCGCCGTCTGGGGCAATTGCCAGGCCGACTGGAAACCATAACCTGGCTTGATCTGGTGGGCCTCCGTCATCTGAACGAAGAGGGGAAGAATCTTTAACACCAGTCCCCATTACTGTAGTAATGATGCCATCAGGGCCTACTTTGCGTATGCGATAGTTGAAAGCGTCAGCTATGTAGAGACTGCCATCAGAACCGAGCGCAAGGTCTTGAGGATTATTTAATCGGGCTTCGGTGGCAAGGTCACCATCTCCCGAATAGCCGGGTTGGCCAGTACCTGCCATGGTTGTAATAATGCCATCGCTAGTAATTCGACGAACAACGTGATTCCGGGGATCTGTAACATAAAGGCTGCCATCTGGTGCAAGAAGAATGTACTCTGGGCTATTAAGCTGTGCGTCTTGTGCCAAACCACCATCACCGGTATATCCTCTGATACCATTACCCGCTATGGTTGTAATGATGCCATCCGGGTCAACACGGCGTATTCGTACATTATTAATATCTGCAATATAGAGACTGCTATCTGGCCCTACAGCCACACTCATGGGGTAACTTAATTCCGCATTTATCGCCAAACCTTCATCGCCAGAGAATCCCTTAGTGCCGGTTCCAGCAACTGTGGTAATAATACCTACTGGATCGACACGGCGAATACGATGATTTGCTGAGTCTGCAATATAAAGACTCCCATCAGGGCCAACTGCCACGTCAAAAGGTTGAGCCAATCTTGTTAATGTTGCAGGTACGCCATCTCCTGAATATCCGTAGACACCTGTGCCTGCAATTGTCGTAATTATACCCGCCGGATCGACTCGCCGAATGCGATTATTGTAAACATCACCAATATAATAGCTGCCATCAGGACCGACAGCTAAACCATATGGAACAGCTAAGTTAGCTAGATCCGCAGGACCGCCATCACCAGAATAACCATAGCCGCCATAGCCTGCCACAGTGTTAATTTCATTAGGAATATTATTTGCTGTTCGCATCGATCCATCACCTTTGAATAAGGTTTCTAACTCAGAATCATAACCATGATGAATATCAATACCCCAGCCACCTAATGCGGTTTGCGCGAGATTTGGATTTTCTGAAATTCCTGTTAGCTCACGCTGCCAGGATCGACTTAATCGTATTATCCGATTACCGCGGTTACCTTGTATACTTGTTCCAGAACTTGTTACTCGTGCAAATGCATTGGTGAAGCGCGTACCATAATAAACTGCCGAGTAGACGTAATTTACAGTAACAGTGGCGGTAGCGAGTTGTATTGGACGATCATAGACATCCTTACCATTCCAAACGAATGTTTCGGTAAGGTTGGGAAATGGTAAAAAGATTTTTTTAAATACTTGGCCTGCAACACTAATAGTCAATTCAATGTTTTGAATGCTCTCAGGAACCGTATCACCAGAGAGTACGATGTTCATCGATCGTGCAGCTTCATAACCGGCCATACGATCACTCATATAATGGAGATTTAGTGCTGTACCCGTAATAGGGATGATCTCACCTAATGACTGACTTTGTGGTTTAATAATACAACCATCACACTCATCTTCATCTTCATCAGGTGTGTCGGGTTCAGTGGGTGCTGGTGGATTTTCTGCGTCATCCGGTGGGCCGTAGGGCCAATTACAATCCCATGGCGTAAAATGAGTAATAGGTGCGCGCCATAATGTTTTACCCACGTCGTACAGCTTGGCAAGTTGAATCCGCTCATCATCTGTAATACCAAGTTCTGCTAGTTGTATGGCATCGGCAGCAATACCGCTTCCATGAATATCCAAATTTACTATTCCATCAGTTATGGAAAGTATTTTCACAATGCGTCCATTCTTTGAAGGTATCCAGGCGCTCCTTTCCCGGTCATACCAGCCCAGGGGCACCACTTCGCCCACGGGGAAGTCGAGAAAATTGTCCACGTAGAAGGGGACCGGCTGGCTGAAGTCGACTCGTTTGGCGCCGGCGGCGATGGCCTGGTCCACGCTGAGTTCGACGGCATAGGTGTAGCCGGAAGTGGGTGGCAGCGGGGCGGGCATGCGCTTGGGACCGTTTTCCCCTACGGTGTATTCGGTGGCCCTGACATCGAGGGTGGTGAGCGGCTGGGTACTGCCGTCGAGCAGGGTCATGGTGGCGGTCGTTCCTGCGGGAAACAGCAGTGTTGCCTGGCGTTCGCCGTCAATATCCGCGCTGACACTGCCCTGGGCGACCTGGAAGGGCTGGCTGGCATCGGTGAGATCGATGGTGCTGACCTGGGAATCCAACGGAATCAGGATGACATCCTCCGCATGGGCATAGTCCTGCCAGGGGGTCTGCACCTGGCGCTGGGCCGGAAGATGGCCAGCTTTTGTGTAGTCAAGGGTCAGCCTACCGCCACCGTTGACCACCAAGTCGAACCGGCCGTCGACGCGGGTCAGGGTCTGTCCCAGCTCGGGATGGCCTTTGATGGTGACGGTAACGCCTGAGAGTGGGACGTTGGCTACATCAAGCACGCTGCCCCGGATGACGGCGGTACGTTTGGGTTCGATGGTGCCTTCGGCCACGCCGGTCTGGATGGGGTTGGATCCGGAATAAAGAAATGTGAAGGCCTGGTGCATCGGGGTCACGGCCGTGGGGTCGAGTTCCGGCGCGATGGTTGCGGGATCGGGTGGCAAGTATGCGCTCACCCTGATGATGAAGGCATGGGTCGCGCTTCCGCCCCTTCCATCGTCAACCGAAACCCTTACCGGGAATTCGCCCACGCTTGCAGGCGTCCAGTTGATCAGACCGGTTTGAGTGTCGATGGTCATGCCATCGGGACCCTGGATGATCTGATAGGTCAAGAGATCGCCATCGGGATCGTCGGCGGTTGCTTGGTAGCTGTTGGGTTTATCGACTTCGCCCCTCTCAAGCGGAGTCGTGCTAAAGGCCGGGAGTCGGTTCGGTGTCTCAACGGTTATGCTGAAGCTCTGTACCGCCGTAGCGTCCCGGGTATCGGTGACGGTAAGGGTAACCGGGTATTCACCAGCAATGCCGGGCACCCACTGGATTCGGCCAATGTTATCCATGGTCATACCGGTCGGCGCTTGGGTTAAGGTGAAGGTGATCGGATCCTGGTCAGGGTCTGAAGCATCAACCTGATAACTGTACACTTCTCCGACCCATGCATGGGTCAACGGCAATGAGTGAATGGTGGGTGGCTTGTTTGGCGTGGCGAGCAGGTAGAGACATACATCATCGATCAGCCCGCCATGTTTATTGCCAGTCCCGGTAGCGCTCAGGGTTAACCGACTGGTTTCAGTCGTGGCGATGACCGTGAAGCGGTGTCTCTGCCACTCCCGTTTGTCACCCCCCAGCGAGGCGAGCAGCGTGCCGTCCCACCAGACTTCAAGATTGTTGGTATCCGTTCCTGCCTTCCGGTCCCTGGGTGAGAAGGCCAACTCCAGCAGGTACTCCCCGCCGGCAACGGTTGGTAGTTCCTGATAGAGCGTGCTGTTGGCGGCCGCATCCAGCTTCAGTTTTGTAATGCCTTCCGCGGCGGGTATGCCGCCGGTGCGGTGTTTCTGTATTTCGATCTTACCGCTTTCAACTTCCCAGCCTTCGATGGCCGTAAATCTCCCCCGGTTACCGTGGTTGAGGGCGCCATGAGACTCGAATGAACCGTTGATGACCAGGTTCGGGCTGAGATAAGGGACCTGGTAGAGCCGTACATTGTCAACCAGCGCGCCCCGTCCGTCGCTCGTCCCGGTTCCTGTCAGAGTGAGCGCTGTTGTTGCGCCTGTTGCCTGTACATCGTAGCGGTGATGTTGCCAACCCCGCTTGTCTCCACTCAAAGTGTCCTGCAGCTCACCGTCCCAGTAGATCTGCATGTCGTTGGTGTCGGTGCCGGTACGTTTGATTCGGGGTGTGTAGAACAGGCTCAATTCATACCGTGCATCCTGCAGGGTCTGGATTTCCTGTATAACCTCCGCATTTTCATGGGCGTCCAGCTCGATCTTGGCTATGCCCTCCTGGGCGAAGATGCCTGACGTACGGTATTGCTGGATCTCGATCTCATCAATCAGGGCCTGCCAGCCCTCGATTACCATAAAGGCACCCCTCTTTCTGTCATTCAGCTCTCCATGGGTCTCAAACGAGCCGTTGACGATCAGGTTTTCACTGGTGTAGGGGGTTTCAAAGAGTTTGATGTCGTCGATCAGGCCGCCCAGGCCATCGCCGAGGCCGGCGCCCTGGAGTTTCAGTTCGCTCTGATTGGAGGATGCCTGAAGATCATAATATCTGTGCTGCCATGCACGCTTATCACCGTACAGGGTGTCGAAGAGCGCGCCGTCCCAGAACAGCTCTATGTCATTGGTGTCGGTTCCCGTTTGTCTGACCCGTGGGGAATAAAAGAGCGTAAGGCCATAGCGTCCTTCATCCACTGTTTCGATATTCTGGAAGATAGTGCTGTTCTCATAGGCATCGAGTTCGATTTTTGTTGAGCCTTCGTGTGCCGCTATCCCGCCCGTTTTGCCGGACTGAAGCTCTATCTGTCCCTCCTCCGTAGTCCAGCCTTCGATGCTGTCGAATGTTTCCCAGTCTTTGTTTTCCAGAGGGCCGTGCGCTTCGAATGAGCCATTGGAGATGAGGTTGGTTGGGTATGCAGTCTCATCCTGAGCGAAATGGAAGGCGAGACTGACAGACGAAATCAATATCAGGCTGGTGAAAAATGTGGTGGATACTGCATTTTTCATCTATTCCATCTCTAATAGTTTATTACGGGCTCTACATTGAAGCGCTGAATATTTTCAAAACTTTATAAATGTATGAATCAACCGATTTTTTCAGAGATAGTTGTTGGTATGTCAAGTACTGGTAACTTGATGAAGAGAGAAGAACAGGACAGTGGGAGCAGGGATAACTCGCTTTATCAGGGCCACAGTGAGTAGAACGTGCAACGAAGGAAAAAACCGACTATTTATGCTGAACAGGGCCTGTGCAAAATCCCATGTCGCATTACGTACCTTTGTTGGAATAGAGCCCCGTAAGTCGGCAACACTTGCCGACACCCGCACTTCGATCCAGCGGCAGGATGGCGGAAAAGGGTTTCCGCCCTACTTGGTTAGCGTCCAAAAATGCCCATCCATGGCTCGTTTCTGGAACGGAATCGGAAAATGCAATTTTCCAATTCCTTCATTTTCTACGGCTTACTGCCTTTGAAAGTGGCAGCACATCCTTGTGCCAGATTAGTTTCCGTCCTTTCTGGACGGAAACTACTTGGATTTCCCGTGTCAGCTGAACAATGGGGCTGATCACCAAAGACATTGCATAATCGAGGTCAGATCTCCGCCAGATCACCCTTCTCCTGCAGCCAGCGCTTGCGGTCACCTGCACGCTTCTTTGCCAGCATCATATCCATGAGACCGTGGGTTTCGTCGCCCGATTCAATGGTTAGCTGCACCAGCCGCCGGGTGTCCGGGTGGATGGTGGTTTCGCGCAACTGCAGGGGATTCATCTCGCCCAGCCCCTTGAACCGCTGCACATTGACCTTACCGCGCAGTTTCTCCGCCTCGATACGGTCGAGCACACCCTGTTTTTCACTATCATCCAGGGCATAGAAGACCTTTTTGCCCACATCGATCCGGTAGAGGGGCGGCATGGCCACACAGACATGGCCCTCCTGTACCAGCTTCCTGAAGTGACGTAAAAACAGCGCACACAGCAGGGTGGCGATATGCAGTCCATCCGAGTCAGCATCCGCGAGGATACAGATCTTGCCGAAACGCAGTTTCGACAGATCATCACTGCCCGGTTCCACGCCAATGGCCACCGAGATGTCATGCACCTCCTGGGAGGCCAGCACCTCGGCGGGATCCACCTCCCAGGTGTTGAGGATCTTGCCCCGCAACGGCATGATCGCCTGGAACTCCCGGTCCCTGGCCTGTTTCGCGGAGCCGCCGGCGGAGTCGCCCTCCACCAGGAACAGCTCACTGCGGGCCGGGTCCAACGAACTGCAGTCCG
>JBDLIZ010000297.1:0-6758 GCA_039714615.1 Pseudomonadota bacterium
GCCAGGCACGACTCGAACTCACTCGGCCGCAGGAAGCGGCGCGCAGTTCAGCCAGTGCAGGGCCTCTCGGCTGGCACGATCTAACCCGGGAGGAGCAGCAATTATGTCCACCTATCCTATTGCTGGGTAATGACGACAGCCTGGGCGGTAGAGGACTTTCCGCGCTGATCTGGCTGCTGGGCTCTGACTGGCCGGTAAAGATCATGGTGCTTTCCGACCTGGACCTGGGACTCGGTGCCGGTGGAATCATGGATACCCCCACCGCCAGTACCCGTAACCCTAAAGTCAATCTCGGTCTATTGGGCCTGGCCCAGCGTCAAGCCTATGTAGCCCAAACGAGCATAGCCCAGCCCACTCATCTGCAGGAAAGCATCAAAGAGGGATTGGATTTTGCGGGACCGGCGCTCATTCATGTCTATGCACCCAGTCCGGAACGCCACGGTTTCGCCTCCTCTCAAACCATTGAGCAGGCCGAGCGCGCCACGGCTTCCAGGGTATTTCCGCTATTTCGGTATGATCCGGAATGCGCTGGGGTGTTCGGATCCAGAATCGAGTTGGAAGGCAATCCAGACCGCGATGCCCGGTGGCAGGAACACGACCCTCTAACTCCAGGGGATTGGGCACGAGGCCAACGACGTTTCGCTAACCATTTCACAGCGCTTGACGATGAGGCACCGGCACCGACGCCGTTGGCGGAGTTTCTCGAACTCGATACCCAAAAACAGCAGGGTAAGACCCCTTATGTCTCGGTGCCTCGCGATGACGGTGACCCGATAAACTACCGTGTGGAACAAGCCCTGGTGGAGATCGCCCAGGAACGTCTGCACGGCTGGCGAACCCTGCAAGAATTAGCGGGTAGAGTTTCCCCCTTTACCGTGCAAATCGAGCAACGGGCTGATGAAAGAATTGCGGCGTCACAGCAGCTTGAACTGCAACAACTCAAACAGGAATATGAGGCACGCATTCAAGAAATCGAGGCGGATATCGCCGTACGTCTTCAAAACCGACTGATGACCCTGGCGGGATACCAATCTACAAATAATTAACCGGGCAGCGGCAACATCATGACTTAAAAAGAACTTTTTATATTATAACTCAAGAAGAAACACTGGTAGCTTGGGTTAGCGCAGCGTAACCCGACGAAATCGCCAAGGAAATCGTCGGGTTTCGCTACGCTACGCTCCGTTAACCCGACCACACTTCTACGAGCCGTTAACTGAAAACTGAGAACGCCCATGAATCTTCACGAATATCAAGCCAAGGCCTTATTTGCGCAATATGGTATCCCGGTCCCCGAAGGGTTGGCGGTGCACAGTCCCCAGGAAGCGGTCTCCGCCGCTCAGGGTATCGGGGGTGACGGCTGGGTCGTCAAGGCCCAGGTGCACTCGGGCGGCCGCGGCAAGGGCGGAGGTATAAAACTGGTTTCCAGCAATGAAGAGGTCGAGCAAGCCGCCAAGTCCATGCTGGGAGAGCGGCTAGTCACCAAACAGAATCCCCGCGGACTGCCCATTAATTCCCTGCTGGTCGAGGCCAAGAGTCAAATCGATCGAGAGCTTTATCTCGGGGCGCTATTGGATCGGGCACGCTCTCAGATCACCTTCATGGCCTCCAGCGCCGGGGGCATGAACATCGAACAGGTGGCCCGCGAAACACCGGAAAAGATCCTTACCACCTGCATAGATCCGGCCGCCGGACTGCAACCTTATCAATGTCGAAAATTGGCCTTTGGCCTGGGCTTGCAGGGCAAACAAATCGGTGCCTTTGCCAAGATCATGATGGCCCTGTATAGACTGTATTTGGACAAGGACGTAAGCCTGATTGAAATCAACCCATTGATCGTGACCTTCTCGGGCGAACTCATGGCCCTGGATGCCAAAATCAACATCGACAGCAACTCCCTGTTCCGTCAGCCACAGATTGTAGAGATGCGCGACCCCAGCCAGGAGGATGAAAAGGAATATGCCGCCCAGCAGCATGACCTCAATTACATCACCCTCGATGGCAATATCGGCTGTATGGTCAACGGTGCTGGACTGGCCATGGCCACCATGGATCTGGTCAAACTCCAGGGAGGGGATCCGGCCAACTTCCTGGATGTGGGCGGCAGCACCACCCCGGAATCAGTAGCCGAGGCCTTCAAGCTGATCCTCTCGGATGAGAAGGTCAAGGGGATACTGGTCAATATCTTCGGCGGTATCGTGCGCTGCGACCTGATCGCCGAGGGCATCATCAATGCCGCAAAACAGGTGGGTATCGATAGGCCTCTGGTAGTACGCCTGGAAGGCACCAATGCCGAGAAAGGCATGCAGATGCTGGCCGACAGCGATCTGTCCGTCATTACGGCCGCCAATTTTACCGAAGCGGCACAAAAAGTAGTCGCCGCAGCAAATGCACAAGGCTAATGGTGTTTATACCATCGGCCACGGAGATAGAAGCTGTTTTAAAACGGCTTCCAGGCCAAAACGACAAAAACAGATCGTGCACCTAGCCCTAGCCTTCCAACCTCTCAGCTGAAAGAAAGAACCAAAATGAGCATACTGGTAGACAAAGATACCAAGGTCATTTGCCAAGGATTCACCGGTACCCAAGGCACATTTCATTCCCAGCAAGCGATCGAATACGGCACCCAACTGGTGGGGGGCGTAACCCCCGGAAAAGGGGGTCAGACCCATCTGGACTTACCGGTATTCAACACCGTGGACGAGGCCGTAAGGGCCACCGGTGCGCAAGCGAGCATGATCTACGTACCCTCAAGGTTCGCCGCCGATGCCATCCTGGAGGCGGCCGACGCGGGGGTAAGCGTCATCGTGTGCATCTCCGAGGGCATCCCCATCCTGGATATGCTGCGGGTCAAAGCGGCATTGAAAAACTCCGATAGCCGGTTGGTAGGCCCGAACTGCCCCGGCGTGATTACCCCCGGGGCCTGCAAGGTGGGTATCATGCCCGGCGCCATTCATAAGCGCGGCTCCATAGGTGTTGTCTCCCGCTCCGGGACCCTCACCTACGAAGCCGTCTATCAAACTACCCGCGCAGGCTTGGGCCAGAGCACCTGTGTCGGCCTCGGCGGCGATCCGATCAACGGCACCGACTTCATCGACTGTCTCGGCATGTTCGAACAAGACGAACAAACCGAGGGCATCATCATGGTGGGTGAGATCGGTGGCACTGCCGAGGAAGATGCCGCCGATTACATCCGCCAACACGTCAGCAAACCGGTAGTGGCCTACATCGCAGGGGTGACCGCCCCGCCAGGTAAACGCATGGGCCATGCCGGGGCCATTATCAGCGGAGGCAAAGGCACGGCGGATGCTAAATTCGCCGCCTTGGAGGCGGTAGGCGTCTCCGTAGTCCGCTCACCTGCCGATATGGGCGCCAAAATAGCAGAACTATTAAAGCATTAAAGCACGGGGACAGCGATGAGTCTTATCAAACACGTAAAACTCGATTCAGGATGGGCTGTTGTTACTGAGCGTTTAGGGGAGCCGCCGTGCAACTGAGCCAGAAAATCAAAGGCTTAACCCCTGCCAGATTGTTTCGTAATTGGATGAACTACGAACCGAGTTTCGGGCACGGGGTCCATCCAGACGAACACAAAGCGCAGACCGAAAACCTGGCCATTCAGCGGGTACCCTTCACCGGCCGCTATATCATGCCCTTGAACCAGCACATGGGTGCACCTTGCAAGGCCATTGTAGAGACGGGTCAGCGGGTCAATCGCGGACAACTGATCGCTGAACCCGGCGCCTTTGTTTCCACCGCCCTGCATAGCCCCGTTACCGGTTGGGTACGCGCTATTGAACCACGGCGTTATCCGGGGGGCAAACTCGCTCTGGCTATCGAGATCGAGGCAGACCCCTACGCAACCCAGCATGTGGAGACTCAGTCCTCCATCGACTGGCAATCCCTGCCTATGGAAACATTCATCGAACATGTGCAACGCGCCGGCGTGGTGGGACTTGGCGGAGCCGCCTTCCCCACCCATGTAAAATACTCCCTACCCGAAGGCAAGCATATCGATCATCTAGTGATCAATGGAGCCGAATGCGAGCCCTATCTGACCTGTGACTACCGGTTGATGGTCGAGCGTCCGGAGGTCTTGCTGCGCGGCGCCGAGATCGTCCGCCAGAAACTTGGTGCCAAACGCACCACCATCGGCGTGGAATTGAACAAGCAGAATGCCATCGATATCCTGCGCCGGCATATCCAAGCCGGTCAGCCCATCGAAATCGCGCCACTGCGAGTGAAATATCCCCAAGGTGCGGAAAAAATGCTGATCAAATCTCTGTTCGGCATTGAGGTTCCCGCCGGCGGACTGCCCCGCGATGTCGGGATGAATGTCAACAACGTGGGCACCCTGATAGCCATCGCCGATTATTTCGGCTCCGGCATGCCGCTCATCGAACGGGTAGTGACGGTCTCCGGTCCCGGGGTAACCTATCCCGCCAACCTGATCGTACCACTGGGCACCCCGGTGCGCGAAGTACTGCGATTCTGCGGCGGGCTGAAAGATACCACCCGTGAGGTCATCATGGGCGGGCCCATGATGGGCACCCCCATCGCCAGCCTCGATGTACCGGTCCTCAAAGGCACCTCGGGACTGCTCGCCTTTACCGAGGAGCAAACCCCGCTGCCCAAGGAGTTCCCTTGTGTGCGCTGTGGTCGTTGCATCGAGGCCTGCCCTCATTTCCTCAATCCCTCCCGGCTGGCCCGCCTGTCCAAGATGGGGTGTTACGAACAATTGAAGGACTTCCACATCGACGACTGCGTCGAGTGCGGCTCGTGCACCTTCTCCTGCCCTTCCGGCATCCCCATTATTCAGCTCATCCGGGTGGGTAAGGCCGAGCTTAGAAAGGGCCAGCTCCAATGAAACAAAGAGACCCTAAACTGATCGTCCAAGCGGCGCCATTTATCAATCCACTGCTGAGCATGCCTCAGGTCATGCGCGATGTGGTGATCGCCGTGGCGCCGGTCACCCTGGCCTCGATATGGTTTTTCGGCCTCAGCGCACTGTTGGTATTGCTGGCGACCATTGCCGGTGGTATCGCCACCGAATGGGCCTTTTCACCCGCGCAAAACCGCGGCGACTCACTGCGGGACAATACCGGAGTACTCACCTGCCTGTTGCTCGGCCTTACCCTGCCACCCAGTCTGCCACTGTGGATGGCCTTTATCGGTGGGGGCGTGGCCATCGGTCTGGGCAAAATGGTCTGGGGCGGCGTGGGTCAGAACCTATTTAACCCGGCCTTGGTAGGACGGGCCTTTCTGTTGGCGACCTTCCCTACGGCGATGACCACTTGGACCCCGCTGGAAGGCCCCGGGGGGTTCTTTAATGTGCACATGAGCAACTTTGCAATCCCCTTGATGCAGTCCGGGATCGATGCCACCACGGCGGCCACCCCGCTAGGCTTGATGAAATTCCAGCAGGAATCCACCGCGCTGACTGATCTCATGATCGGCACCATCCCAGGATCACTGGGCGAAGCCAGTGGATTGCTGATCATCCTCGGCGGAATCTATCTCTATCTGCGCCGCTGCCTGGATTGGCGCATTCCCATCGGCATGCTGGCGTCGGTAGTGCTGTTTTCCGGGATGCTATACCTGGTGGACTCGACCCATTATCCCGATCCGCTGTTTACCCTGTTCTCCGGTGGTCTGCTGTTCGGCGCGGTGTTCATGGCAACCGACCCGGTAACCTCGCCAGTGGCCCCCAAAGGAGCCTGGATCTTTGGTATCGGTATCGGCTTACTGGTGGTACTGATACGCGTATTCGGCGGTTTTCCCGAAGGGGTCATGTACGCCATCCTGCTGATGAATGCCGCCACCCCGTTGATAGAACGTTACACTCAGCCCAGAATCTTCGGGCGCGGAAAATCCAAACAATCATGAGTACCGATACCAAAGCCTTGCCGGATACGGGGAGTGAACCCAGCGCCCTGCGATTGGTGCTTACCCTGACCATTGCAGGCCTGATCTCGGGCTTGGCTATCGTCTCCATCTTCGAGGTCACCCTGCCCACGATCACCGCCAACAAGGCACGTGAGCTTCGTGAGGCAGTATTCAAGGTGCTCCCCGGGGTGTCCAACATGCAAAAATTGGTCTTTAAGAAGGACGCTCTGCAACCTTCAACTGAGAAAATAGATGACGCCCCCTTCGTCTATGGCGGCTACGACGATGAAGGAAAGTTCATCGGCTATGCCTTACCTGGCCAAGCCCCCGGATTTGCGGACACCATCAAGATTCTTTACGGTTACCGACCGGCACAGGGCATCATCGTGGGAATGGAGGTGCTGGAGAGCCGGGAGACCCCCGGTCTGGGTGATAAGATCTACAAGGATGCGGACTTTGTAGCAAACTTCACCGAACTGGCCGTCCAACCCAAGATCGTCACGGTTAAAAAAGGTGCTAAGTCCGCGCCTAATGAGGTGGAGGCGATCACGGGGGCCACGATCTCTTCCAAGGTCATCGTCAAGATCATGAACAATACCCATCAGGAGTGGATCTCGCGCCTGCCACCGCCGGGCAGCGAACCTTCCTTGAAGCTGGCACCGCCCCCAACCCCCTCTGCGCCTGCTGATGAACAATAAAAGGCAAGTAACCGTTCACAGGTATCGTCATTCCGGCATGGATTGCCGGAATCCAGATGCCATGGAGGGTAATCTGAACCGTTCGCCAGTCATATGGCTGCCTCTCCCTGGCACTGGATCCCGGCTTCCATGCCGGGATGACGGTATTTCCGGGTATGTCGTGAACGGTTACAA
>JBDLIZ010000298.1:0-6753 GCA_039714615.1 Pseudomonadota bacterium
CGTTGCAGTGCTCGACAAGGTGATAGACATTGCCTTCGCACTGCGCCTTGCTGCGAAACACCACAGGGACGCTGAATCCGTACACTCACATCGATAGAGCACTGCCCCTAACCACACCAAAGATGTTAACTGAATGACGAACTTTCTTGTGATTTCCGCCTTGGGGGATGATCAGCCTGGAATCGTTGAGAAACTTTCTAGGGCCATTCTCGAATATGATTGCAATATCGAAGATAGCCGTATGTCCATTCTTGGTGGAACCTTCGCTATAATCCAGCTGGTCTCGGGGCGATGGAATAATCTGGCGAAGCTTGAATCCGCACTGGCCAACCTTGAAAAACAGCTGCACCTGACCATTGTCACCAAGCGCACCTTGCAGCGCGAGCCGCCGAAACAGGTATTACCCTACACAGTGGATGTGGTATCACTGGATCATTCTGGGATCGTAAGCCACCTCGCGGCTTTTCTCGCCATTCATGGCATCAATATTCAGGAGATGACTACCAGCACCTATAAGGCGGCGCATACCGCCACCCCGATGATATCCATTCGCATGACCATCGAAATCCCGGCCAGTCTGCATATTACCCAGCTGCGCGAGGAGTTTCTCGATCTTTGCGATGAACAAAACTTTGACGGGGTTATCGAACCAATAAAGGCGTGAATACCGCCAAGCGACTGTTCGTACTCGACACCAACGTGCTGATGCATGACCCCGCTTCGCTGTTCCGTTTCAAAGAGCACGATATCTTTATACCCATGGTGGTGTTGGAAGAACTCGACCGCGCAAAAAAAGGAATTTCCGAGGTTGCACGCAATGTCAGGCAGGTAAGCCGGTTTCTTGATCAGCTGATCCGCGGCATGGATAATGAACAGATTAGTCGAGGCTTGGAAGTCCCACTTATCGTCTCGGGGAATCCTCAGCCGGGTGGACGGTTGTTTTTCCAGACGCGCACACTGGCTAGCAGTCTGCCCGATTTCCTGCCGGGCACCACCCCTGATAACACCATCTTGGATGCTGCCCTGGCGTTGCGGAAACAGCATCCCGATACCCGTGTCATCCTTGTTTCCAAGGATATTAATTTACGCATCAAGGCCGCAGTGGTTGGCATTCATGCCGAGGATTACTACAGCGATAAGGTTCTCGATGACGTAAAACTGTTGTTTAGCGGGACCATGCAGTTACCCGATGATTTCTGGGAGACTCACAGCAAGGATCTGGATTCCTGGCAAGACGGGGGAGGAACATTATACCAATTAACAGGACCGCTTATCTCACATTGGTATCCCAACCAATGCCTGTATCTGCAAAACGACAGCGCCTTTGAGGCCATTGTCCGGGAGGTCGATACCCGTCATGCCACCATCGAGGTAGCCATCGACTACAGCCAACCGCGTCAGGCCGTCTGGGGTATCAATGCGCTGAACCGGGAACAGAACTTTGCCCTGAACCTGCTGATGGATCCGGATCTGGATTTTGTCAGCCTGGTCGGCGTGGCCGGCAGCGGTAAGACATTGATGGCCCTGGCCTCGGGTCTCACCCAGACCCTAGATGATAAGCGCTACCGGGAAATCATCATGACCCGGGTGACCGTACCCGTGGGTGAAGACATCGGCTTCCTTCCTGGTACCGAAGAAGAAAAAATGACCCCCTGGATGGGAGCACTCATGGACAATCTGGAGGTGTTGACACAGACCAACGAAGGGGGCGAATGGGGGCGCGCCGCCACTCATGATCTGCTCAAAAGCCGAATCAAGGTCTGCTCCTTGAACTTTATGCGTGGTCGCACCTTTCTGAATCGCTATATCATTATCGATGAGGCTCAAAATCTTACACCTAAGCAGATGAAAACCCTGATCACGCGCGCTGGACCAGGCACCAAGATCGTCTGTATTGGCAACATCGCCCAGATCGATACACCCTATCTTACCGAAACAAGCTCGGGGCTGACCTATGTGGTGGATCATTTTAAGCCATGGTCACACAGCGGCCACATTACCTTGGTGCGTGGTGAACGCTCACGCTTGGTGGATTATGCCTCGGAGGTGCTTTGAGCCCTTCTTGGACCGGATGTTTTAACTTCCCTGTTAAAACATCCGGTCCAAGAAAACTACTCAGCAGGTGAGCGATGGGTAGAAAGGGGTTTCTCATCACCTGGGGGAACAACCTTGGCGGGTTTTGCTTTGTTGCGCCCCTTCCTACTCGGCCAGGCATTGATGACGGCCTGTATCAAGGTGGCCAGTGGAATGGCAAAAAATACACCCCATACCCCCCAGATGCCGCCAAACACCAGTACCGCAGTGATGATAGCCACCGGATGCAGGTTAACCACCTCGGAAAACAACAGAGGAACGAGCAGATTGCCATCGAGAAACTGAATAACGCCATAGGCGACGACGACATACGCAAACTCGGAACTCAATCCCCACTGGAAATAAGCGATAAAGGCTACCGGAATGGTCACAATCGCTGCACCGACATAGTGTACGATCACCGATATTCCCACCATGAAGGATAACAGCATGGCATAGTTCAGGCCCAGGATAACGAACGTGATATAGGTTACCGACCACACGATGAGTATCTCGGTGAATTTTCCCCGCACATAACTGGCGATCTTGCCGTTGACCTCTGCCCAGACCTCCATGGACAATCTTCTGTCCTCCGGCAAGAATCCTGTTGACCAATTTAAGATTTGCTGTTTGTCTTTCAGAAAAAAGAACACCAGCAAGGGTACTAAAATGGCATAGACCATGATCGTAATCAGCCCCACGACAGACGCTAGAGAGAGGCTGACCACCTTTTGGCCGAGTAAAGCGAGCTCGGTGCGAATGACCGCAATCAAATCCTGCAGCTGAGTCTCTGATATGAAATTGGGATAACGCTCAGGTAACTGCATCAGCAGCAGTTGTCCCTGGCTGATCATATTGGGGAGTTCGCTAAAGAATTGGGTGACTTGTTGAAAAAGTATGGGCGCCAGTCCAAAGGTCACCAAAAGCAGAAAGGCGATAAACAGCAAAAACACGCTAAACAGTGCCACTACCCTGGGCAATCTTCCCCGCCGCAAAAACTCTACTGCCCCATCGAGCAGATAGGCAATGACGATACCCGCCAATACGGGAGCGATGATGTCGCCCGCCAGCAGAATAACAGCGAAGCCTATAATGAGGAACAGCGCCAGAATAACGACTTGTGGATCCGAGAAGTGACGCTGATACCAGTCTTGCAGAAACTCGATCATTGATTTTCGCGAACCAGCCGCTGATATTGTTCCTTAAACAGCGCCTCTAAATCATCGATTACTTCGGGGGCAGGGCGTCCTTGCATGACATGCTGCGACATGAGGGTTGATGTTTCGTTCAGCATGATGGTCTTATCCAGCATGAAATAGCTGGTGGACAGGCGACGTATGGCCTTGACTACGGACTCTTGTTGCGGCCTGGGGGTAAGCTTTGGTTCAGGGGTTCCTTGCGCTGGCGGCGAGACTCGTGATTGTAGAAATTCTGCCAAATCCAGTAGCGTTTTCTGATCTTGCTCAGGAAGAAGTTTAAAGACTTTCAGTAGACGTTTGCCGCTCATACCCCGTTAACACGGTATCGATGAGCACAGTGGACCGAGGAGCGGCTAGCGGCTAGATTCATGGTGATCATTATTGGGCTGATAAAACTGTTTATCATGATGTTATGATCAAATTGATTCGACAGTGGGTTACTGTAGTTTTTTTCCCGGATGGTCGTGGCAATATTCACGAGCGAAGTTCAACAACTCCTCCATGGCTCGCAGCCGGAACTTCTGCCGTTGTCTCACAAAACCGAACTCCCGATCCAGGACTGGATCAAGCTGAGTATAGGTAAGCGTTCCCAGCGAAATCTCTTTGGCGATGGTTGCATGGGACAGTATCGTAATCCCCATCCCGGCCTCGACCGCGCCTTTGATGGATTCCGAGCTTCCCAATTCCAGGCAGACATTCAATCCATTTCGGTCCAAACCCATTTTGGCCATATATTCCATAATGACCTCCCGCGTACCGGAGCCCTCTTCTCGACAGATGAAGGGATGCTGCAGTAATTCCTCCATGGTGATGGATTCCTTATCCGCTATCGGGTGATTCGGCGGTGCGACGGCCACCAGCTGATCCATTCGACAAACTTCGACCAGAAGATTTTTGTTGGTCACCGGGGCTTCTACGATACCCAAATCGATCATGCTGTTTTCCACCATGGAGATGATGCCTTCACTATTGGATACCTTGAGACGCAGAATGACGCTGGGATGCTTATCCCGATAACTGCGTAGCAGGCCGGGCAACATGTATTCCGCAATCGTGGTACTGGCGCCAATGGTCAATGCCCCGCTGACGTCGCCCGTCATCTCTTTAACGGCGTCTTCCATCTCTGAATAGAGTTCGAAGATACGCTCTGAGTATCCGTATGCCTTGCGTCCTACCTCGGTCAAAGTCACGCGGTTATGGGTGCGATCGAACAACCGGGTATTAAAATAATCCTCAAGCTGTCGAACCTGGAAGGTTACTGCAGGCTGAGTCATATGCAATGTCTCAGCGGCCTTGGTAAAACTCAAAAGGCGTGCAACGGTGTGGAACACCTGAAGTCGACGGTCGGCCATAGCAAACTTCTCATAAAATCGCTAATTGCAAAGATAAAGCGATTATATCATTTTATGTATCCTCTTGTTGGCCCAGTATGGGTATGCATCGCAAATGATATTGCCTGCGGCTGTGCTGCACACGATTCAATTGCGATGCTGTGGTTATGGCATCTACCTATAATTACAGCCTTGTTTTCTGCATGACCAGATTATCACACCAGCAACTAAGGCAACTATTAATAGTCCTGAAATCGTCAATGCGTCGATACACATTTTTATCTCCTTATATTTCCGTGAATAGGTTTGTTAACAAGTATATTAACATATTCTTATATACTAAGACAAGCGATTCTTCGTGAAGTTCATCGCATGACTTGTTTATGCCTCAATCGACTCCCTACCAGACATTACGTCTTGATCCAGATACCATACGCGGGTTTTTAAATGGCATAGGCAGCTGAATTCAATTAAGGTCCATCCTTCAAGAATCATCAGAAAAATTGATGTATGATAAAGCGTCTCTTATAGCCATCATCTTGGTAGAGGACTTATTATGTATGAGCGTCCACTGTTTGCATTGATACTGCTTACGGTCCTGTTCCTGGCATTACCCGTCTACTCTGAGATCCACAGATGGATAGACGACGAAGGGCAGATTCATTACACCGAGATGCCCCCGACTAAAGGCAAATCGGATATTTTTGTTCCTACACCCTCACCCAAACTTACCCACTCACCGAATGACGACTCACCTCAACGCCCAAAAGACCCGGATTTAAAGAGTCAAGATATTGAAACTCCCAACCGTCAACAACAGACCACCAAGGAAACGAAACAGAAAAGGAAGAAAAACTGTACTGCTGCCACTGAAAATATGAACAAGCTGCAAAGCCATGGTCGAATCAAAATGCTCGATGGAGGGAGCTACCGTATTCTGAGTACCGAGGAGCGCGAGACAAAGATCAACGAGGCTAGAAAACTGATCGAACAAAATTGTAATTAGCGCAATCTCGGCTTGGGGTGCACGACATCGGTAATTATAATTCGAGTATAGTATGCTCACCCAAAAAACCATCGATAATATAGACCTCTCGCCATGCGCGTCACCAAGTTCCCGCTGTCCACGCTCAAAGAAACTCCTGCCGATGCAGAAATCGTCAGCCACCAATTGATGCTGCGCGCCGGCTTGATCCGCAAGCTCGCCGCCGGCATCTATACCTGGTTGCCCATCGGGCTGCGGGTATTGAATAAGGTCGAACGGATCATCCGCGAGGAAATGGATCGCGCCGGCGCATTGGAGGTTCTGATGCCGTCGATACAACCGGCCGAACTCTGGCAGGAATCGGGACGTTGGGAGCAGTACGGTCCCGAACTGTTACGCCTCCACGATCGCCATCAACGTGATTTTTGCTACGGTCCCACCCACGAGGAGGTGATCACGGATCTGGCGCGACGCGAGTTGCGCAGTTATAGACAACTGCCGATCACCTACTACCAGATCCAGACCAAATTTCGCGATGAAATACGTCCGCGCTTTGGGGTGATGCGCGCCCGCGAATTCATCATGAAAGACGCCTATTCCTTTCACCGGGACCCGGACTCCTTACAGCAGACCTACGAATTGATGTTCCAGACCTATTCGCGGATCTTCGAGCGGCTTGGTCTGGACTTCCGTGCCGTGCTGGCGGACACCGGGGCCATCGGGGGAAATCTGTCCCATGAATTTCATGTGCTTGCGGCCTCGGGCGAGGACGCCATCGCCTTTTCCACCCACAGCGACTACGCCGCCAATGTGGAATTTGCCCAAACCTTGCCGTCTTCCTCCCCCCGTCCGGCACCCGCACGGGACATGCAGAGTGTCAATACCCCGGGGCAACATTCTATCGAAGAGGTTAGCCGATTCCTCAACATCGAGGCCCATCAGTGCCTTAAGACCCTGATCGTTCACGGCGAACAAGACGACATCATCGCCCTGGTACTGCGCGGTGATCATGAGTTGAATCCACTCAAGGCGGAAAAGCTTCCCGGCGTGGCTAGCCCGCTCAGCTTTGCCAGTGATCAAGAGGTCATGAAGGCGACTGGCAGTGCCCCCGGCTCTATCGGTCCCGTAGGTTTGGCAATCACAGTTTATGTCGACCATAGTGCCG
>JBDLIZ010000299.1:0-6723 GCA_039714615.1 Pseudomonadota bacterium
ATAATCCACCGTACAGCAGGTCCCGGTGATAGGTAAGGAATACTACCGACGCACTTACACATCTGGCTTGCCTTATGGCCCGTCTTCTGCGTTGCGACAATAGTTACATAGCGAGGCTATGCGTCTATTGTCGCGCCTTGAACACGAACCATCATACTGCGCCATCTGTCAAGCGGCTTCAATAAGGTCTATTGGTCGGATAGTCCCGAAACGGTCCGGTGGCCTCTACGGGTAAGGGCCGTAAAAGGGGATCATCCGCCACCCAGGGACTGCGAGAAGGTTTATGATCTCTATAAAGCGCCAGTGTGTCCTCCAGACGGGTCATGGCCGAAATTAGTCAGATAGAGATCCCTCCAGCCGTCGTTATCGTAGTCACCGACAGCGACTCCCATCCCATAGCCCGAGGCCCGCAGTCCGCTAGTCTCGGTCACATCGGTAAACCGCAGGCTGCGGCGCCCATCCTTATGCACCACCAGATCGTTGCGGTATAACCGGTCGAGAAACCGCTCCCCGGCAACGGGAGGAAACAAGGCATCGTCCAGGCTCTTACCCTTCCCCAGCATATGCCCCTGACTGAGATAGACATCAAGATCACCGTCATTGTCATAGTCGAACAGCGCCACCCCGCTGCCCACGTTTTCGACAAAATAGAATTCTCCGGACATGCCGTTGAAATGCACAAAATCGATCCCGCTCGCCTCGGCCTGGTCAGTGAAAAACGCCTCGGAGTAGGCGATGGGAGCAATGAGTAAAAGCCCCACGAACCCACACACCTTTATTTTTTCTCGTCTCATCATATTGATTACTGAGTCTAACTGGTGCGCCGTGCGCACCAATATTTCTGTCCTTTCAATCCTGTTCTACTACTAATACCGAATCCACCGCCACATCCTTGAGTTCCTGAACTGAACCGTCAGGCCATCGCATGCGTACCACCTCGATACCCTGCGCCTTGCCCAAACCGAAGGTCACAGGCAGCTGCACCTGTGACAGATAGCCGCGGGTAGGCATCACTTGGCGGCGCTGGGTACGATCCTCGGTGACTACTTCGATCCAGGTACCGATGCCATCGCGGTTGACCGTTCGGCCCACCGGTTTAACCCGCAACCAATGATGTCCTAACGATTGATCGTTACGTAACAACAAGGGTCGGCGACCCACCTGGGTGATCACCACGTCCAGATCGCCATCGCCATCGATATCCGCGAAACTGGCGCCCCGTCCCACCAGTGATGTATTCAGATCACCGCTTTGGCCGGCCGCCACCTCGACAAACTGGGCAGGGCAATCCGCACCACAGTTCCAGAACAACTGCGCGGGCTGGGCATAGTGCTGACTAGGTTGAACGAGGTTGATCTCTTCCTCCAGGTGACCGTTGGCCTGCATGAGATCCAGCCGACCATCGAGATCATAGTCGAAAAAAAACAGCCCGAAGGTCAGTGCACGCCGGGAGGCGGGGCCGATACCGTCGCCGATGGCCTCATCGGCATATAAGGTGGGATCTCCCTGCGAGACATACAGAGAGGTCATCTCGTTGGCGAAATTGCCCACCGCCAGCCCCAGATCGGCATCGTTGCGATAGAAACTCGCATCGGCACCCATGGCACCGGTGGCGCTGCCGTTGCGATCAAAGGCCAGCCCGAAGACGACCCCCTGTTCCTGGAAGTGACCATCGCCCTGATTATAAAAAAAGAAGTTCTGCACCGTGTCATTAGCTACGAACAGATCCATCCAGCCGTCGCCATCGATATCGACGGGCATCACCCCAAGGGACTTGGCCATGGGTTCTCCGGTGGCCGGGTTGTTCACCTGTATCCCGGCGGCGGCCGAAACGTCGCTAAAGCGACCTTCACCGTCATTGAGATAAAGATAGGGATAGCTGCCTGCGAAGGTGGTCGGCGGCCCATAGGCACGTCCAATCCCGGTGAGACGGAAATCGATCTGGAAGTCGACCTCTTTGGACCATTGCACATAGTTGCCAACGAAAAGATCCAGGTCGGCGTCATTGTCCACATCGATGAACGCGGCGCTGGTACTCCAGTCACTGGCACGGCCACCCACGCCGGCGGAGGCCGTTACCTCCTCGAACACGCCGCTGTTGTTGCGAAACAGATGATTTTCACCCACGGCCGTGATAAAGACATCGACCTGAGAGTCGTTGTCATAGTCGCCAACGGCCACCCCCATGCCATAGAACCCTCGATCGAGACCCGAGCCGACAGTGACATCCTCGAAGTGCCCGGTGCCGTCATTGCGGTACAAGGCCATGGTCGGCGTTGCAGCCCCCGGCGGTACATGGCCCGACCAGTAGCGGGAATTGACCAACAGCAGATCCTGATCGCCGTCCTTGTCATAATCGAGAAAGGCCACCCCACCCCCCATGGTTTCGGGCAACAGCTTGTCACCATAGGCCCCGTTGACATGGACGAAATCAATGCCCGCCTTTTCAGTAATGTCGGTGAACCGAACAACGGGGGGTTGAACCTGCAAGGGATATTCAACCACCTTCGGACCTTCGACGGCCCGCTCCTCGACGATCTGTTCACCGTCATCGCCCCGATAGAGCAGGACACCCAAGGCGATGATGACGATCATGGTTATTACTGAACGACGAAACGCCTTACCGATGATGCTGTCATCACCCTTGGGCTTTTGTTGATTTGGCATGTTGGTGTTCAATCTTAAATTTGAAGCCACAATCTACCCGCATAATAGATAGCTTGAGGAAAGCCCATAAAAGTGGTTATTGATCCCGTACTCGTGAACGTGAACGTGAACGTGAACGTGAACGTGAACGTGGTCGATATTGCTTGGTCAGATCGTTAAAAACTCTACCGCGAATTGAAAAATATCCAATCTTTAATGATCCAGCATGCTATCCCCTTCGTACACGAGCACGAGCACGTGTACGTTCACCAACCCCTACTGTAGCGGCAGAGCATTTTCAAGTCTCGCCTGCAAAACCGCAGGTTAAACTCAATTTCAATTATTATTTCAGTTCGACCCTGCCCGTGTTGCCGAAACGTCCCGCAACGCAATGCTGGTGTCGGTCGAGCGCAGACCATACGCCCCTGGGCGTTGCAGATCATAGATGACTACGGCCTCGGCGGCATGGTCGGCGGCCGGATTGTTGAGCCGGTGGATCGCCACCGTCCGCTCACGGGCATTGTCGTCGGGTTTGTATTTTAGGTGCAGTTCGCGGTGGGATCGGGCCAGTTCACGCTCTCCCAGACGGGCATGGATGAGGGCCAGGTTATGGTGGGCCATCACATTTTCCGGGTCTATTTTCAAGGTCTTTTTGAACCAACCTTCGGCCTGGCGTAGCAGGATCTCTCTTGGTTCGCGTCGCGCGGGACCGCGTTCGCGTTTGGCACGCTCAAAGAGCGTCTGACCGAGTTCATTGAGTACGCGATAGTCCTGCGAAAAATCGAATTCGCGGCGGCGAGCCTCTTTGAAATTCGTTGACACCACTTGTTTTAACTGCTCGATGCTCTCGTCGAGAAAACCATTCTGTTTATTTACCATAGCGCTAAACCAGGCAACAGACCAGGGTGGCGCGCCTTGATCCGCGGCACGGTGCAAGGCCTGAGCGGCCTGCGCAAGCCGTCCTTCCTTGAGATATACACGCGCCAGGTTCAAGGCCCCATCCGGGCGTCCTAGCGCTTCGACTTGGGAGAAGGCCTGTTCGGCCTGGCGCAATTGCCCCTTGGCCGAACCGCTGCGTCCCTTGCGCAACAGACCGATGCCATAGTCATTCCAGCGCTCCCACGGCTCGACCGAATGAACGACTCGGCTGCCGACGGATTGTTCGGCGGCTACGGCAAAGGTGATCCGATCCGTGGCCAGGGTGGTGATCGGTAGATCATTGCTGAGGAAATCATCGCCCTGGATATAGCGCATATAGGTCGTATCGAACTTGCGGTACCTCAGCTTGACCTCGACGGTGACTGGCCCGGAGACCTCCGCGGGAATGTCGAGCTGATAATGCACCACATCCGCCGCCCCCGGCGGGATCTGATGATTATATAAAGGGACAAAGATGTCCTGACCATTACGCCGATCGATCCGGTTGCCGAAGCGGTCGAGCACATAGGCATTGACGAAATGCGACCAGGGGTCCACCGTGCCGTCCTCAACCAGGGCGCCGCTGCGGCCGATGATACCTGCGCCGCTGCTCACGGTGACATCCATCCAGACCTCGTTGGAATCCGAGGTACCTTGAGTGAACAGATGTCCGGGCTTCAGGGTACGGATCACCGTCTCCAGAAGATAACGCCGGCCGGGCTCCAACACGGGGATCTCGGGCCGCAAAGGCGCGGTGAGTGTGCCATCGATGGCACCACCCTGTCTGAGACCAAATATATCCACCCGCAGGGCACCCGAGAGAAAAGCCTGGCGCGCCTCAATAGTGGATTGCGGCAGGCCCAACATATGAGGCACGGCGGTATTGGCGGCGGCAAACATGTGGTCGTGGACCTTGAGCTGCGCGCTGGTATCGAAATGCTGGCCACCAAAGTCTTCCGAGGCGGTAAGCGGCATGTGGCATTCGGCGCAGCTGTGCACGGCCTTTGGTGGATAGTAGAAACTGCTGATGCCGTGTCCGGACACCCCGCTGAGCAGGTAGGCATCATAGTGATCCTGACCGCGCAACCATTTATAGTGATTCACCTCGGCGGGAAGGTGGACCTTGTGACAGGTGCTGCAGAATTCGGCACTGCGGTGAAAGTCCTTGAGAAAGGTCTTTTTATGGAACGCCGGCTTAGCCTTGATCAACTGATGATTGACCCATTGTAAAAAGGGATACTCGCTGAAAGTGAAGGGATAGTGCACCGGCTCGGTGATGGTATAATCGGCATTGCCTCTCGGGCTGTTGATCCCAGTGATGGCATGACAGGCCGAACAGGTGATCCCGGCGGTGGCGGTGAAATGGGTTTGATCGTCGTAATCCGGATCATCGAAGGCACCGCTGAACAGGGGTACGGGATCATGACAACCGGCGCAGAATCGCGAGGCCTTGAGGTTGCCATCACGCTGATAGGCCACTTGACGGGTCTCACGCACACTGAACAGATAGGCCGGATTGTTGAACGAACTGAAACGGTGCACACTGTGCTCCCAGCTCTCGGTTACGTCCTCATGGCAGGTCTTGCAATAATCCTGCATCATCAATGAACGGGCTGGTATTAACCTGTCATCCGCGGTGCGCGCCAGCGAAGGAAAAAACGTCGAGACCGTTTGTTCCGCAGTGGATAACGGGGTGTGCTTACGCTGCACACCCTGCCCTTGCACGAGCAGCATCACTGCCGCAAACGTGGCGGCAAATGCGGCCCAGCGCAGACCCAGGTTCCAGCGTATCCGCTGACCCGCCAGGCGGTGCAATACAAATAGCCAAATGACCAGCAACGGAGTGATCACATGGATCCAGTAGGCCAAACCACGGATCTCCGGATTATTGACCTCGAAGAATTCGAAACGAGTAAGCATCACCCCGCTCAGCAGCAATACCAACGCCGTAATATAAAGGGCCAAACCGGCACGTACCGCGCGGCGATTCGGCCGCGGCCAGGCCCTGCGCATATGGATAGCGCCGAAGACGATGACAGGCAAGATTATCGCCAGCCCAAGGATCAAATGGATCAGGAACATGAGCTGGTAGAAATAGTCCTGATAGATTCGCCCCGTACCCCATTCGAACAAGGTAATGCTTGCAAGGTACAGCGAATCCACCACCAGTAGGGCGAACAAGGCGAATACCGCAAAGAGCAGTTTCCTGATCCCCGGACCGATGACCGGAACGCGACTTATCCGGCGTTCCGTTGATCCCCTTTGAGCGGATACCGTTGTGGACATGATTTGACTCCCGCCTTTTTTATTACCTAGATCCTGAATCTTTGAGGTGACCCCATAATACTAAAATTGTATCGTGTACGCCCCCAGATTAGTAGATGTTCCGCATATTCCTATATTCGTAAGTTTTTATGCTTATGCCCGCCCCCTTCTCTATTCAAACCAAGGCGTGTAAAGTCATTGAACGACCTTATACCGAGAAATGAATACCATGCCCAATGAAACCATAACGAAATTCGGTTATCCGAACACTCTGTTGAAGGAATACCGGCATTGGGTCGTTTTGTTACGCCCCAAGCAAGTGACGGCGGGCTCACTGATCCTTGCCTTGAAGGGAGAGGCGCAAAGCATGGCGGAGGTTGAGGAACAACAATTTTTAGAGCTTACCAAGGTCACCGCCGACCTGGAAACGGCCCTGCGCACAAGTCTCGCTTTCGACAAAATCAATTACCTTGCATTGATGATGGTGGACAAGCACGTGCATTTCCACGTCATCCCCCGGTATGCCCAGGAACGTCAGATCTGTGGTTTGACCTTTGTCGACCCTACCTGGCCCAAACCGCCTCTATTGACGCAAGTCAATGAAATCAGCGATGCACAGTTTCGAGAATTGAGGGAGATTCTGATAAGCAACTGGCCACAGCTTTAGTGACATTCTGCTCCGACACCGGACTCCTTAATTCCAGCCCGGATGTTTCATAAATTACACACGCCCTCACTTGATCCTTGTATCCACAGGATATTTTGCTCAGTCGGCCATAATCGTGGATATGCCGCTCCTTCACACAAATCCGCCGGGAGCGGATTTGAACAGCTTCTCGCTGGCCCGAAGGGCGGAAGGCAGGATGCCTGGAGTAAAATCCCTTGTGAAAACAA
>JBDLIZ010000300.1:0-6715 GCA_039714615.1 Pseudomonadota bacterium
AGGCCGTGAATGAAGATGACGTGGCTGGGTTGGGGCATGGCCGATCCTCCCTAGGAATTCTGTTTGGTCGAGTTTAGTTTTTTGTTTTTTCAACAATTATATTAGCGTATATTCGAGCGGATTATTCTAAAAATTTCGGTTAACTACATCCATCAAGGCATTGAGATAGGACAGTAAGCATGATGCGACCAATTAACAAACGTAAGCGTTGGCACTTGATCTCATGAGCTTGTTTGCTTACGGTCTGACACCTAGGGCAATCAATTCGCTATTGGGGTTAAGGAATACCAGGAAGATAAAATCATGAAAACCTATGAGCCTAAACCGATCGACACCTCCTCTATCGAACCCTCGGAAGATCTGCTTCGCCTGACGGAGCAATTGGCCGAGAACGCCCATGACCACTGGGCCAAGCTACGCATGGAGGAAGGCTGGCGATGGGGCACAAATCGGGACGATACCGCCAAGGAGCATCCGGATCTTGTCCCCTACGGCCAGCTAAGCGAATCAGAGAAGGAGTATGACCGCAGGTCAGCCATGGAGACACTCAAGGCGATTATTGCTTTGGGGTATAGGATCGAACAATGATGAAAAAATCAATGCAATCGAATACCGAGACAAACCAAATAAAAAATGCAACAGGGAGTCCGGATCAATCCACCGATCGATCGGAGTCGATCTCCGAGATGCGGCGATTCAAGATCTTCCTAGCTTCCCCAGGGAACGTCACAGACGAGCGCAAGCTCGCGCGAGACGTTATTTTCTTAGGAGGCAAAGCAAATGACAGAGGTCATCACCGCTGGTGCGGCTTTCCATGAAGTAATGCGCTGGCACGCCATTGAGTGGCGCAAGCACAGACAATGGCATAGCGTCGAGTAGGATTTGTAGGATTGAGTATAGAGAATATTGATATATTCGAAATCTCTTGCTTGAACAACGAGTTATAGTATTGCTATCTGCTTAGTGGTAGTTTGGTATACTGGTGAGGGGTGGAGTTATGAACAGGGTGGAGCTTATATTTTTCTGGGGGATATTTAAGTCTTACCAAAGTTGTATGTGCGCTGTCCGATGGCTTTCGTTCTCACGAAGGATAAGGCGCGTTTGGAGGTTGGCATAGTGTCTTTCGATATATTTATCAGCTATCGGCGAGATGACAGCCAAATGGAAGCCAATCTGACTTATGAAATGTTGAAACAAGTGTTTGGCGTAGAAGCCGTTTTTATGGACAGGGCCACCATCAAGCCCGGAGCAAAATGGCCGAAACGGATCAGGTGTGCACTCGGTGAGGCCAGGGTTGTTTTGGTACTTATAAAGGATCTGGGCGTCTGGATGGGTGTCGACCCAGGGATTGGTAGCCGTAAGATTGACGATGAAGAGGACTGGGTCAGACAGGAATTGGAGAACGCTATTAAGGGGCATAGCAGAAACAGCCAAGAAATAATTTCATTAATGAAAAAAGTTGATGCCATTTCGAAGGAAAATAAAAATAAGCTGCCGGAATGTGTCAAGGAACTCTTCGAGTTTCAGTCATTAGTCATCGACTGGGAAAATATCGTGGAATCCCGAGAGACTATTCTGCGTGTTTGCCGGCAAGCTGGCATTTTGCCGATAAATCGGTTGATTAACAACCCTCAACAATACGGCCGATTTGCGATACTCGCGAGGTCTATGAACGAGATGAACAGTAATCGCCAGTTTCTACCCTATATCGATGCACATCAAAACGATTTAAGGAATTTTGTTCATAGTGTGATTCCGGTGCAGCGAACTAAAAAACTGCATGATATTGCTCAGGATATTCAAGTTGACGCGCTCGGCCGTTTTAACCAGAAATTGAGGGTTTCAGTTCTTGGTGAACTCAAGTTTGAATTTCAAGATCAACACCTTCTCATCCAAAAATCCCTTAGAGAGATTAAGGAGTTGCAACACGGTTTGACAGAAGCTTCTGTAGATCAGCGGTGGATAAATGAATTTGTCCGTAAACTAAGAAGAATTGATACAGCCATTAGCAATGATAACGCTCCGCTTTTTAAGGAAAATGTCTATGCTCTAGGTAGCTTATTGAAAATACAACAAACAGACTTAAACAAGCGTCTGATCAACTTGCTTAACAAGGATCTGGGACTTAGGGATATTGAGGAAAAACTGGTCGAAGCTATCAATCCACCTGTGCAGGAGAACACTGAAAAACCTAGAGAGGATATTAGGCAGGCTTGTGAGGCATTGAGAGCGTTTGTAGATGAATTCCTGTTGCTTGGAAAGATCCATGATTACTGGCAGGAAATCGACCAGCAGCTATTTCATTTAGAAATGTTGACGTCGCCCGGAAACCCTGAACTGGATATGGATGACATTGAGGAAACATTGGAAAAGGTTGCACACAGCATCGAAGAAACTATCCGCTTGAGGGAACTGCAAGGACTTTCATACTTGGTAGAGTCCATGAGGCAAAACCTCTGCCAACTGAGAGATATATTGAATCAATACGAGGAAGATATCGGTGCATCGCGGGATTTGTATTCATCTTTAATTCACTATTCTTATCCAGCAAGAAAACTCTTCCGTGGAGTGGACAAATTGTTACGCCAGCAGTGCAATGATCTTTTGACACTCGGTGAATTAGTCAAGGAATTGCTATCGTCATCGGTTAGTCGTGGATAGAAACATGGTATCGATAAACCCTAAAAAGACGTTCTTGACCCTGTCCGAGATCAGGGCTGAGCATCGAGACTTGCAAAAGAAACTCGATATGGAAGCTCTCACTGATAAGGATATTCAACGAATCGTCGTATTTATTCATCGGGTCAGGGAGGCGGGCAGTTATATTGGGAATGAAGATGATCGCTGGACCTGCCAGGGGTATCTGGATTATTGGGCGACCACGCTTTGTTCGCATTCCAACGATGTTCCCAATGCAGAATTGACACCATTTGATGAAAACACGGCGCCATTACTTGAAGAGGCGGATTGTCCATATGTCGGACTGAGGTCATTTCAGTTCGAAGATGCAGATATATTCTTTGGGCGGGAAGATGATATATCCCGGATTCGAAGACGATTGTTGGAATACCGCATGATAGTAGTAACCGGGCCATCCGGTTCAGGTAAATCATCCTTGGTTGCTGCGGGGATAGTACCTGAACTTCTGCATCGGAAGGACATATCTAGCAGGGACTATGTCAGATCTTTTTCCCCCGGTGATAATCCACTGGAAAAATCAGATAGGATTAACAAAGAGTTCGATAAGAATAACGATTCCTCAATTCTTGTTGTTATTGATCTGCTCGAGGAAATTTTTACGCTCAATACTGATGATGCGGTTGCAGATAAGTTTATTGACTGGATGCTAAGCCTTACGGCAACAGAGGAGTTGAAGGTTTTTGTTGTGGCGATACTTTCCGATGAGTTTCTGCATCAGTTTTTTATGATCGCCGAGGAAAAACATCGTTGTAGAGTTTCGAAAAAACCAGCAGACGAAACGCCGAAGAACGCTCTGGTAGCCCGCTTTTCTGAATGCGAAGATCGTTTATATCGCCTTCTACCTCTCGATACTGTGAAATTGCGAGGAGTGATTGTTAAACCTGCAAGAAAAAGAAATCTGCATTTAGAATCACAGGTTGTTGATTCATTGGTTGATGACCTTTCTTCGGAACCTACGCCTTTGCCGCTTTTGCAGTTTGCTCTCACAAAACTGTGGAAGCAGCGCAAGGGTAACATGGTCAAATTGGAGCATTATCAACTAATTGGCGGCGAGGGAACATTGTACGAAAGCAGGGGGGGCGCCAAAGACTCCTTGGCAATCTGTGCGGAAAAGCTCTATTGGGATCTTAAGGGTGTGGCTGAACGGTATACTTTTAAAAATCTTTTGCTGCGGTTGATCAGACTTCGGGCGGACGGTGGTATTGCCTTGCAGCGAGTCCTGGAGGATTCCCTTTTTACATGGACTTCTCCTAAAGTGGTTGCCGGTTCGATTGAAAGGCTGAGAGAAATCAATCGTTCTCGAGGGATAGCAGTAATGCAAGCAGATCAACAGATCTCCCATAGGCGCTTATCGGAAGATATTTTAGTCATTATTGAGAAGAATCTAGGTGATCGAAACATTGTCCAATCAGTTTTGCAAGAACTCTATGACGCTGGATTAGTCCGCCGATTTTTCGCAGAGAGTTCTCGTGATAGGCAAATTGAAATTGCTCATGAAGTCTTGGTCAGAAACTGGCCAACCTTGCACCGTTGGACTCAGGATAAAACGGTTCGCCAAGAGCTGGAATTTATCCGTGAACTAAACCGAGCAGCCTCAACATGGGCAATGCATGATAGGGCTGCTGGTTTTCTGTGGACAGATGACAAACAGCTTAAAGAGATTGAAAAATCGAATTTACACTGGCAAATGAATACCTTGGAAACGGAGTTTCTGGAGGAAAGTCGTTCCCAGGCAGAGGAAAGTCGTTCCCAGGCAAAACGCTGGAAGCAGTTTAAAACAGCAGTGTATTTCCTTTTGATTTTAGCGCTCATTGTCGGTATATCAGCGTTCCTTGTCGTTTATCAGCATAATAATGTTCAGAAAGAAATCGCTGAAGCGGGACTTTCGGAGCTGATGGCACCGTTTGATGAGGTTTGGTTTTTACGAATACAATATGAAACCATTAAGGATATGCAGAAGCATTTACCTGAACGTCCTAAAACGGATGACGAAAAAGATGCTATTGAGGGACTCGAAAAGGTGGCCGGGGGAAAGAGCAATTGCGCATTGATTCATCTAACTCGCAGACCAATATATGGAAAACAGAATGCATGGATATGGTCTGGATTTACTACCAAATTCATATTCCCTGGTACAAACGACAAATTATTACTGGCTATGTTGGGAAAAACGGACAAAGAATCGCCTACAAGCTTGTCGATTGAATTTACCCAGTATAAGGGTGTGAAGCACGTAGAAAATCCGTCAAATAAAAATCCCTCTATCGATAAGAGGGTAATTCGTTTTACTATCGATTTTCACCAAAAAGAAAATCGGTATTCTGGAGATATGTTTCATCCCGTCCTAAAAAATAGTGATGGTGAATACATTCAGATTGGCACCATGATATTGTACAATGAAGACGATAGAAGGCAGGTCAATTGCGAATAACTTCGACTTATGAACTCCTTGATGAGTATTTGGCATGAGATCGTCCCGACATGCTGAAAAAATCGAAGTGACCGCGATCCGATCTAGCCATGAATTATTTCGAAACTATCTTTCCCTGAAATACCGGATTTTTGTTGAAGAGCTGGGCTGGCAGTTGCCATCGAATCATCGGCTAGGTTTAGCGGACACGGATTCTTACGACTCCCATTCAACATTATATATAGCCTGCTGCTCGGATGATGGAAATCCTATCGGAATCTTCAGGGCAACACCCATTCAACCAGCAATATTTCCCTATAGCGGCCTCCTGAAAAAATATCTTTCTCCAGAAAAACTTTCGATCAGTCGGGACAAAATCTGTGTTTTAACCTCCCTGGCGGTTCAGCCACCTTGGCGAGGCAGAGCAGTAAGTTTCCGCGGTGAGCAGTTAACTGCCGCGAAATGTTTGCTGTGGACCGTGATTGATGATATCAGAAATTCCGGACTTGAGGCCTGTCTGTTAACCGCTGTTCAAGGAGTGTCAGTAGCGTTTTTTCAGCATGCCGGCGCCTACCGATTGGCTGAGCAGTATATATTACCGAATTTCTCGGTGCAGGTGCGGGATCTGGTCATTCTAGTTAACGATTGTGAGCGCTTTGCTGAACTGAACAGTTATCTTCGCCTATCATGTAAACCCCGTGCATTGAACAATGCCGAACTGACTAGCCAATGGTATTTACGAAGAAGGGATAGAACATGAACGCCCTTTTTCATTGAGCGATAAAGTGGCGAAGGGACCGATCAATCTGCTCTACACTTTAATAGGCGGTCGATAGGGCTTTACATGTAGGGGGTGGAGTTTGGTTTAGCATTGGGGGTGGGGCGCTTGAGAACGCAGCATTAGCTAAGTTAACGTCAGTTCTGGATAACTATTTTAGGTTATTTAGGTAGCATTCCTTAGGTTCGTTAACGGACCTAAGGATTGAAAGGCATCGAACTCGTCTCTAACAAAATCGGTCAAGCCCGCCCCGGTCTCGCGCTCGACTTGGGCAAAGAAGGTCTCGGCATGTTCTTGTACCAACTGGTACAGCGGCGTTACTTCGGGAGGCCGGTGTTGGTAGTGTACACACTTTCCTGCCGGCGTAGGTTAAACCGCTTTGCCCATCGTCCATGATCCGTTGCGTTCTCATCCCCTGTAACCCCTCGAACAACGGCCAGGTCGATCAGAGACTGCGAGATCTCGACCTCCCCTATCTACCGTGGATGCCATTCGCCCGAGTGAATCCACCAACGTTGATCAGGGGTGTTTATGTTAACTATAGTTCATCGACTTTTTTTCACAACAACCGCTTGAGGCTCGGTACCAGCGAATACTTGCGGTGGTGTCTATCGATCAGGTTTTGGCAGTAAATCCGCCAATGCTGCTCACGCCCGGTGGTGATACAGGCCGTACGGGCCTTTTCCAGCCAGCGTACGGCATGCTGATAACGCCTGGACTGGCCTTTTTCGATGATGGGTTCGGCCTGCTGGCGACACTGTTCGAATGCCCAGTCGGGGTGGCTCTCCAGGGCGGCGTCGACGACTTTCTCTACGGTTCCGTAGTAG
>JBDLIZ010000301.1:0-6668 GCA_039714615.1 Pseudomonadota bacterium
GGGCCGGTTGATCACCCTGGGGAGCTTCGAGGTGTGAGCGGAATAAGACTCTCGCGATGATGCCCCGGAATCCGCAGCCTCATTTCCCTGCGATACCCGATCATGTTTCCCACTGCTACCGAACTGGGCTACGCTAGCAGCGATCGTGCTGCTGGTTTCCTGTTCCGTGTTATGTCCAGCCTTGAGGTGACGGACACTATTTTTGTCGATATTTGAGCTCATATCAGATGCCCCCCAATAGGACGGAACATGCCAACCCGCACAGCTTGGTTGATTTCAGGCGGCGGCTAGTATGAGCTGTAGGTAAAGTGTACATCACAATACAGTCCCCCGCTGCATGCCCCGATTGGCATCGTCATCGGGCGTATATTCCGGAATGGTGGCCAGCACGGGACGTTTCAGGTACTGCTCGGTATCTTCCCGTTTTTTCAGCGTGCCACTGGTCAACTCGATAAACAGGGCGAGACCAAGGCCCCCGACAGCCCCGAAAAAGCAAGAGAGCAACAGTATTAGCGCGGTCTTTGGGGGAATGGGGTTGAGCGGGACGCGGGCAACATCGAGTACCTTGATGTTGGCAATACCTTCAGCATCCAGCGCATCGGAGATACGAAATTCCTCGAATTTGGTCTGATAGAGTCGGTAGCTTTTGCGGGCCATCGAAAGTTCTTCCTCACGGCGCAGGAACTCGGTCTCCAAGCCATCCAGTTTCTTGATCCGGGTGTCGTATTCAGCCAGTTGTGCTGTAATGGATTCTCTGCGGGCCTTGAGTGAATTCAGCGCCAGTTCGGTTTGCAGGAGTTTTTCCCGGAGATCGCCATAGAGTGACGAGGCGCTGCTGAGGGACTTGGGAATGTATCGCTTGTTGTAGCCAAGTTCCTCGAGTTTTTTCTGGGTCTGCTGGATCTCCGTCCGAAGGTTTTTCATCGTGCGGCTGTGGTCCGTGTAGTGAGTCGAGAGCTCGCCTTCCCTGATCTGCAGTTCGAGCAGTTTCTCCTGCAGTGTGTTGATCGCCTTCGGATTCTTGGCGGTATTGGCAAGCTGCTGGCGAAGTAGCCTTATCTGGTTGACCAGTTCCGCTTCCTGGCTGACGGCTTCATCCAGTTTGGTCTGGTTCTTTTCCTTCTGCGCCAGGAGAAAGCCGATAGATTTCTCGGGTGAGGAGGTCATGCCGTAGCTGTCCATGTATTCCTGAAAATTCCTTTCCGCTCCTACCATCGCGGCTTTTTTAGCGGCGAACTGTTCCTGAAAAAATCGGCTGAGCCGTGGCTTTTTACGCAGCCCGAGGTGGCGCTCAAAATAGAGATCTACGACGCTGTTGACCACATTGGCCGCAACCTCGGGATCCTTGTGGCGAAGGCTCACGTAAATGATGGACGAGTTTTTACTCGTGCGCCCGACGATGAGTTCATCCTGGAGCCTCAGGGCAGCCATTTCCGTTACCGGGAGTGCCTTTTGATCTTCTAGGGAGCGTAAACCCAATGCCAGAAGCAGCTTGTTCTTTAGATCGGGTTTTTCTATATCTTCATAGATTACGTTGGGTCCGATCTTTTTCACAACCCGGTTAGTCAGTTCATTGTCCTTGAGAACCTGCAAAGCCAGGTCAACCTGTTGTGCAAGGCTCGGTCCCTCAGTGTTGCGTCGTCGCGGGTCATTGGTCGGGAGTGAACGCTCGGACACGTAACCCCTGCTGGTTTCGATAAAGATCTTCGAATAGGCCTCGTACTTGACCTTTTGGAAAAACGATACGCCAATCACTGCGGTAAGCAGGGTAGCAAGAAAGAAAAGCAGAATCACCGCTTTTCGCTTGAACAGGACATCGAGAAAATCCTTGAAATAGTTGCCTTGGATCGGGTCCAGTTGTGTTTGCATGTATGGTGAATTCGTGTACATCATTCAGCGGGCCTGTTATTAATTGCTCACAAACCGCCAGAATGGCTGGTCACTCAGCTTCATTCTAGGCGGAAGCCTTAAGTGGGATTGTTTCCGCACTTTGGTCTCTACGAAGCGAATCTTCGAAATAGGCAATGGTCTCGACGAGCCCTTGCTCCAGGGGAACCCGGGGTTCCCAACCCAGCTGTTTGCGGGTAAAAGAAATCTCAGGGCAACGCTGCATGGGGTCGTCCTGGGGTAATTCCTTATACGTAATCCTGGAGCCTGATCCGGTCAGTTCGATAATCTTCTCCGCCAGTCCCAGCACCGTGAGCTCAGCGGGGTTGCCAAGGTTGGCCGGCCCGGTGAATTCGTCCGGTGTGTCCATGATGCGGCGCATGGCATCGACCAGGTCATCCACGTAACAGAAGGACCTTGTCTGGGAGCCGTCACCGTAAATGGTGATATCTTCATTATTCAGCGCCTGGATAATGAAGTTGGAGACGACGCGGCCATCATTCGGGTGCATTCTCGGCCCATAGGTATTGAAGATCCTTCCGACTTTAATCCGCAGCCGGTGCTGACGATAATAGTCGAAGAACAAGGTTTCAGCACAGCGCTTGCCTTCATCGTAGCACGAACGCAAACCAATCGGATTGACGTGTCCCCAGTAGTTTTCGGTCTGGGGGTGGATATCCGGATCGCCATAGACTTCGCTGGTTGACGCCTGAAAGATTTTTGCCTTTACCCGTTTAGCCAGTCCGAGCATGTTGATGGCCCCGTGTACGCTGGTCTTGGTTGTTTGCACGGGATCGTGCTGATAATGAATCGGTGAGGCGGGACAGGCCAGATTGTAGATTTCGTCTACCTCAACGTAGAGGGGAAAAGTGACGTCATGGCGCATCAGTTCAAAGCGGGGGTTGTCATGGAGGTGGATGACATTGTTCCTGGTGCCGGTAAAAAAATTGTCGACACAAAGTACATCATGTCCCTCTTCAAGCAGCAGTTCACAGAGATGTGAGCCGAGAAAACCGGCCCCACCGGTAACAAGGATGCGTTTTTGTTTTGGGTCTTTCAAAATATTTCCCCCCCGAAAAAAAGACAGTTTCTAGATACAGCTGAATAATGGTTAGGATGCCCCGGTACCTCGCAAAACTGCCGGTATGGTTTGCAGCATGATCTTCAGATCGAGCCACAGGGACCAGCGATCGATGTACTCCATGTCGAGTTCCATCCACCTTTCGAACGGGATAGAGTTGCGTCCCTGCACCTGCCATAGGCAGGTGATCCCGGGCGGGACACTGAGCCGGCGCCGGTGCCAATCCTGTTCGAAACCCTCATAGTCACGCAGTGGCAAGGGCCGGGGGCCTACCAGGCTCATGTCTCCCTTGATTACGTTGAAGATTTGGGGGAGTTCATCCAGACTGGTTTTTCTCAGAAATTCTCCCAGAGGCGTAATCCTTGGATCATTCCTGATTTTGAATACGGGTCCGCTGACCTCGTTGTGTTTTTCCAGTTCCTGCATGATCTCTTCCGCATTCGTGACCATGGTACGGAACTTGTACAGGTTGAAAGTACGTTTGTTCAGGCCCTTGCGTTTCTGTACAAAAAATACCGGGCCGGGTGAGGTGGACTTTATCAGCCCGGCGATGAGCAGCAGCAAGGGGGCCAGCACAACCAGCAGCAGCAGGGAAATCAGAAAGTCCAGCACTCGCTTGGCAAAGATGTCTGGGGTCGTCAGTGACCTCGTATTCACCGTCACTATTTGGTTACCTTCGAACTGCCCTACATTTGAAAGTCCATTCCTCGACTTGAAGGCATCGGTGATGACGCAAACGGTGATACCCTGTTCTTCGCACTGTTCCATGATGCGGTATGACGCTTCGAATAAGGACTTGATCGGAACACAGATGATTACTTCATCGACGACATGGTTTTTGAGGTATTCCGGAACACCTTTAAGATCCGTCACGCGCGAGTAGTTCCCCTGTTCCTTGATATCGCTGCTCCACCAGTGGTCATCGACAAAGCCTACCAGGTGACAACCCAGTTCTTTCTGGCTTTCAACTCTGCGAGCGAACTCCAGCGCGCGGGGATTGGTGCCGACAATCAGTACGTGATTCGTGTTGCGCCCAAGCCTGCGAAAACCCCTCAGCGTGTAGCGCATGATCAGACGACTGGCGATAGTGATGGGGGTAGCGACAAGCCATAACACCGCCAGGAAGCGCGGCGTGAGCATCTCCATCTGAAAGAAGAGCCCCAGTCCACCGACCGCCAGCACGCCGACTGTCGTTGCGTTCAGCAGTTTAAAGGTCTCGTTCAGCCAGGTTGTCTCGATGCAGCGGTACTGGTATACATGAAAGGCCGTGAAGATCATGTGCCAGGTTGCCAGCAACAGCAGCAATATGGCAAAGTTCCTGACCTCAAGTCTCATCATCAGAAAGGTTTCCAGTGACTCGGAATTAATCTGCGAATAGGTTAGCAGCGTGGCAAGGAGAAAGGCGCCGGCCATCACGGCCAGGTTGTAGAATCTGTACCCGGCCATCAGGTGTTTTCGAAACAAATGGTATTGCTGTGTACGGGTTATCATGGTTATGCTTGTCTCTAACTAGATGAGAGATGAGTAGCTGGGCTGAGCCAGAAAGCTACCAGCAAATTGTTCTTTCAGTACTTTAATGATTCAGCGCTTTAAGTTGTTACCTAAAAGGCATGGGTTCTCTACCCGATGACGTCGTACTCGCGACGGACTTGTTAATGATGCTTCCAATAAACGCCCAATTCTTGTTATTGCCAACATCCAAACACACACTACGGTAGTGGATTTAGCTTGGCGGCTGAGAACAGTGCTAAAGTCTTTAGTTTTTATTTCTGATCCAGCAACCAGAATAATAACTATATTATCAGTAGGTTATGAGATAATCACCCAAATCGATAAGACCGTCGACTGAGTGTTTTGACAAATATTTAGGCCAAATAACCTACCTTATATTTTATATATAAAGTTTCAGCTTTTATGACAGCTGAAGAATATGGGTAGCAGTATGTATTCGTTAAGTAGAAAAAGGTTGATATCTCTTGGGGATACTACCCAGAATAAATAGGTGGAAACCAAAATATTGCACAAGATATTCTCGGGTGGGTCCTATTCTCATGGTCTGCGATCGAGTAGTAACTATTAGAACACCGCACCCATCTTCCTGAAATCACGAGGGGCAGGAGTGTGTTACCCTGCCAAACCCTGCCCTGGCGGCCTGATTCGCAAGCTCTTCAGTTCGCCGGTTTCTCCAGGCATAGGATGCGTATTCCCCTGGTTTCAGTGCCTGGACATATCGCGTAGCGTTTAGCGAATTCATCCCGCAGTAACCCGTTGGGATCTGAAAGCCAGGCACGACCGAATATAAAGATCGAACGGCCGGCGGAGGGAGGGAAGGGGGAATTCTCGGCAATTTGCGCCGAGTTCTGGTGGTTGACGACAATCTTGCGATCCGGGTACAGCCGGAACCGCCGGTCTGGCCAGTGAAATATGGCGAGATGGTACATCTCACTGGACGTTACAAGAATTTCCTCATCGACAGGCACATGTTGTTCCAGCCAGTTCCCCGCCGCGTAGATGTCTTCTCTGCCATGGCCCGGTGTTGACAGGTGACGTACGGAGCCGGATAGCATGACTGCGATCAGGACAAATGCAGAAATTTTAACAGAGACACGCTTTGAAAATCCCTGGGCCAGGCCGGCACCGAGCAGAACGAGCAGGGATGGTGCCGCGGGCAGGGTGTATCGTGGGTTGATGGAGACGTCGGGGAAGATAACCCTCACCAAGAACGGAGCCAGCAAAGGGACGGCAAGTGTTACCAGGAGAAGCAGCGAGGCATCACGGTTCAGGGCCATCAACCCCCTGATAGCAATGACACCCAGGGGGATGACTGTGATAAGGGCTAGCGGCAGATAGGGCAGGGCTGCACGAACTCCCAGTGCATGAAGTTCCTCGGAACCTGGCATCAGGGCATATCCCGAGATCATCGACCAGACGACACCGGGAAAGGCAATGAATCCGGTATCGTAGGTCTCGCCTGAATGGCGGCCGGCGATCAATAATGCCATGAGCATCACCCCGACGACGCCCGCGCCGGTAATGCCGATAGCAGGCAGCCAGCCTTTAAAAGGTCGGCGCAGTAACAGAAGCGGTATCAGGAGAACCGCGCTTACGATAAACATGCTGTAATAATGTGTGGCCAGCAGGGCCAGGTTGACCAGCACGAAGGCGGCGCCGAGTTTCCGGCTATCGCCTCTCAGGTAGCGTGCCAGCAGATAGATACTGGCTGCCGTAAGCGCGCTCATCAGGGGGTACATGCGCGCTTCCTGCGCATGGTGCAGGAGATAGGGTGAGACTGCAGCCAGCCATGCAGCCCACCTTGCTGCCTGATTACTTATGAGTATTCCGGCCAATCTGGCTATGAGAATTACCGTTACAAGCGAAAGCAGAACGCTTGGTAGACGGAGTGCCAGAGGAGAGGTACCCGCGACTGTTGACCAGGCTTTAAGTAACACGAAGTACAAAGGTAGCTGGTTCGCATCTCCCCCGCTGAAGAGCTCGTGAAGGAAGGCTTCATCCCATGCCATCCTGATGCGTTGCAAGGTCAGTGTCTCATCAAGCCACAAGGCAGCCTCATCCAGATTGAAGAGCCGTATTGCGAGGGCCAGGAAAACAGCGGCTAGAATCCATGGGTCCAGTTGCTTGAACATGACATTACCTTCTATGACGGGTAATTTTTTATCTAAAATATCTAAGCTCGAACTTT
>JBDLIZ010000302.1:0-6663 GCA_039714615.1 Pseudomonadota bacterium
TTGAGGCGGAGTCGGATGGTCTGGCGGCCATGGCCGCGACCGGGACCATCCGGGTGCCAGGGCCGGTCTGCTCAGGGCTGGCGGGCAACCAGGCCTATATGGTGCTGGAGTCCATCGAGATGGGCCATAGTAGCGGTAGAAGTGCGGAGCTGGCGGGACGTCAGCTCGCCGAGATGCATCGCACCAGCCAGCCGCGCTTTGGCTGGTTTCGGGACAACAACATCGGCTCCACTCCACAGCCCAATGCGCAAGCGGACAGTTGGATCGATTTCTGGCGGGAGCGTCGGCTTGGCTTCCAGCTCGAGCTGGCGGCCCGCAACGGTTATGGCGGAGCGTTACAAAAACTGGGTGACCGGCTGATGGATCGGTTTGCGGTGCTGATCGATCACGACCCGGTGCCTTCACTGCTGCATGGCGACCTCTGGGGCGGCAATCTCGCCTACGACAGCTCGGGTAACCCGGTGATCTTCGACCCGGCGGTCTACTACGGTGATCGGGAGGCGGACCTGGCCATGACCGAACTGTTCGGCGGTTTCGGCAGCGCCTTCTACGCCGCCTACCGGGAGGCCTGGCCTCTCGATCCCGGTTATGCGCTGCGCAAGACCCTCTACAACCTCTACCATATTCTCAACCACACCAATCTCTTCGGCGGCGGCTACCACGGCCAGGCGCTGGGGATGATGGAGCGGCTGCTGGCGGAAGTGTAAGCCTAGGTGATGTCGGATTATGGGGTTCGTCGCGAGCAAGGCGGGAGAAAGAGGCGCAGCAGAATCAGCCAGGATCCGACAGTCTCCTAGACAACCTGTCTAGTCCTACAGCGACTATTCAGTCTCGAAGTCGTCATGAGCAATTGAATTGCAGCCCAACCCGATAGGTTCGATATGCCTTGCGTCGAGTGCTTTTCTTCATTGGAGAAAGGCCTGGCCTCCCAGTTCGTTATGTTGCGGAATACAACTGTTGATGTAGGGTAATGCTGGTTTCATGAATGGTATTCACCAATTATGAGCGCCTTTTGTCTAATCTCAACACTGTTGATCTCGAAATGGCAAGCCAGTTTGAAATCAGTTCCTTGCCTAAGATGAATAAAGTTAAGGAAGACCAGCATGCGCCGAAACTTAGTCCTTTCCATACATACCATATTTCTCCTTGTGGCATCCTTGTGGGTGACACAGGCGCTTGCAAGAACAGACCTTGCCTGGTCAGAAAGCCCACTCAGGATATCGGTTGCGCAAGGTGGTATGGCATGGGTAAGCACGCAGGTAGCTGTTTTTAAAGAACTGAAAGACATCGATCTGAAAGTCGTTCCGGAAATCGAGGAGATGGTAACGGTCTTCCCGAGCCATTTTGATCTATTGCAGGAAGGTGATACCCGATCGATTGGCTTTTTGATCGCTGTCCCTGCCGATACGTTGGATGGCGTCTACGAAGGAACACTTCACTTTAGAATTGGCAGAAGAACACTTGCAAAGCCTTTGGCGATAATCATTCATGTCACACCAAGTCAGAATCTTGTGGCGGATGCAGGCGAAGACCTGAATGCTCTTGTCAATACACCGCTCAGCTTCAAGGGAGATGACAGCTATGATTTGGATGGCGATCTCATCACTTATGCCTGGTCGCTGGTTTCAGTGCCTGCCGGTAGCGCCAGCATACTTGATGGGGTTGATCGGTATAATCCCAGTCTTACTCCAGATGTTTCCGGTGAATACCAGGTTCAACTGATGGTCAATGATGGTCGAGCCGACAGTGATCCGGATACCCTGAGACTCACTGCCTGGACCGGTATCGCCCCACCCAATGCCGATGCCGGGTCGGACCAACAGAGACAACCCGGCGCTACAGTGTCACTTGATGGAAGCGGCAGTGGTGATCCTCAGGAACTGCCACTCACCTACCAATGGAGCTTCTCCTCGATTGCGGCTGACAGCTCCCTTAGCGATGCAGACATAACCCTCGGCAACAGGGTGACGCCCTCCTTTGTACCGGATGTGGAAGGCATGTATATCCTTCAGCTAAGGGTCAGCAACGGCGCTGCGAGTGATACAGACAGTATCCAGGTCATCGCTGCACAGCCGAACCTTGCGCCCGTTGCCAATGCCGGTCCGGATCGGGTAACGAAGAGTGGCAGTGACGCAGGTCTGAACGGCGGTGCCTCCTATGATCAGGATAGTGGTCCAGTGGCCCTGACGTACGACTGGATCCTGGTGAGCAGGCCAATGGGCAGCACCCAGACTAGCCTTGATATTACAAGAGCCGATAGCGCAACCCCTGGATTCATCCCGGATGTTGCCGGTAGCTATGTGTTCCGCCTGAAGGTGAGTGATGGCGACAAGACCAATGCCGACAATGTGGTCATGGAAGTAGAGGATAACGCGCCTGTCATTGCCATTATTTCACCGGTCGATGGCAGTACGGTAAATACGCCCCGGCCCATTATCAACATAGAATACAGTGACACCGGTACAGGTATTGATCCCTCCAGTTTTCACGCCGAGATCAATGGGAGTGACTACAGCGGCTTCTTCAGTGTTGATCCCACGAGCGCAGTGCTGCAACCGGACTTCGATCTGCCGGCTGGTGAAAATCTATTGACAGCCAAGATCAAGGATCGGGCAGGCAACCTGGCAGAGATCCAAGCAACCTTTACTGTGGCCCACATCCGTGCAATCCCGGGTGCAACCCCAGTGTCTGGCGATGCTCCATTGACGGTCTACTTCACAACTGATGTGGAAGACCCCAACGGTAACATAGAGATTTATCGCTGGGATTTTGAAGGCAATGGTAGCTACGACACCTACGATACACTGGCGCGAAATTACCGCTATACCTATGACGTCCCTGGCACCTATAAAGCTACTCTTCACATCTGGAGCAGCACTGGCTTAACCGCCAGCGACAGTGTAGAGATCATGGTGCTCGACAATACGCCAATTGAGCCCGCTGACCTATCCCTGATTAGGCTTAGCGATTCAGGAACCGGTGTCGTGACGGTGGACGGGGATGCAGGGAGTGTAGAGGCTGGGGTACTGGTTACCTTGATCAACTATGAAACGGGTGCAACAGCAGTCACTACAGCTGATTCCAATGGCGACTTTAGTGTGAATCTTGCTGCAGTCGAGGGTGAGGTTTTCGGTATCACATTGTCAAATTCGTCCGGCAAAACGAGTATGCCGGTGAGTGAAGGTGTGGGGGAGGTTCTCTCGCTGACCCTTACAAGCCCACTGAACTCCACGGTGATCGATGATGATACTCTCTTCGTAACCGGAACCTACAGTGGACCGCCAGAAACGGCGATAAGTGTGAATGGCGTGATTGCCTGTACTGATGGAACCTCATTTTCCGCCAGCAATGTCCCGCTTGAATCAGGCATTAACACACTGGATGTCTACGCTACCATGGCTGATGGACTTTATGTCAGTGAATCCATCGAGGTGACCAGCAGCGGTCCAGCGCCTGTTCAGGTTCGGCTTGAACCGCCCTGTGGTCCAGCGCCACACACCGTTGAATATTTGATTAGAAGCAATACGCTGAACGCAATGCAATCTGTTGAACTGGATTTCGAGAATGACGGCCAGGTCGATCAAGTAGTCACTGATTTAGCTACGCCAATTACATACGACTACCCCGTCCCCGGAAGTTACACGACAGCCGTTACTGTTTACGACGATCAAGGTAAGCAGTATCGCACCATCCATCCGGTCATGGTGACTGATATCGCTCAAGAAGATGCCAAGTTGAGAAGCATTTACCTGAGTATGCTGGAGCGCTTGAAGGCTGGCTCGATAACTGGGGCGTTGAATAATGTAACCGGCGGAGTCCATGAGAAATATCGGGAAATATTTCAGAGCTTGGCGCCAGACCTGCAAGCCATAGTAGGTCAGCTGGGTGATCTGTCCACCGGAGCAATAGGCAGGGATATGGCGGAATATGTGGTTACACGCACAGTAAACGGTGAACAAAAGGCATTTCCAATCTATCTGTTACGCAGTGAAGATGGAGTATGGCGTATTGATGGGATGTAGCCATATGCGACGTTGTCCTATGTTGTGTATGGAAGAGGGTTGATTGCATGCGTATTTTAATTTCATTGTTGTGCTTACTGCTGATAGGCGGCTGCGATTCAGCGGAAGTGAAGGAGTGGCAAACGAAGAATGGTCAGGTGATAGATGAGATGACGGGACAAGGTATAGCAGATGCCATTGTCGTTGCGCGTTGGAAAGGCACGGCAGAATACAGCAAGACGGTCTGTTTCCATGTGGAAAGCGCAACGACGGACAAAGAGGGACACTTTGAGATACCGGCGTGGCGGAACGAAACAGGTTGGCGGCATACCGAGCATCAGCATGTGGCTATTACGGTGTACAAGGTTGGTTATGAAGATTCGGATAAGACTTATAAGAAGAAGTCCTATAAGGAAGGGATTTATTATCAGAAGCCTTTTGTTGGGTCTGCCGACGAAAGACTTGAGTATTTGATGCGTAACAGTAGTTCGATTCGCTGCGGGGAATCAGGTGTTAGTGAGATAAAACTTCTTGCATTGGAGAAAAGAATTTTTCGTGAGGCTAAAGATATTTATCATGTTAACGGAATAGGAAAGGGAAAAGTCGAGATTTTGTTGTTTGGTGTGGAAAGCCTTGAATTTGGAAGCGATGAAGCCCTAAAGAGAATGACGGAGCGAAGGAATTTGACGGAATGAAAATCAATACAATATTTTTGATATGTGCCTGGTTAAGCTGTCATTCAGCTAACGCTTATGAACTTATAACTCACGGCATGCTAACTTCACAAGCGTATGATTATTCTGTACTTACTACTGATAAGCAGATATTCAGCGAATTCGGCTTGGATACATCAAGTTTAAATGTCTTTGGGAAAATTTATTATGAGCTTTCAAGTTATGACGTGAAAAAGCGAGGAGTAGACGATTTTGAGAAAAGTAAAATGCCGGATAAAGGCAGCGGCTTTCTCACAATACCCGGCTGGCTCATGCGAGGTGCGATCCGCGAGGATGATCATCGAAACAGCAACTTTATCTGGCCACTGACCTCCTGCTCTATCAACTCGCCAAATCCGCAATATATTGGCTTGACGGACAGGCCGACGAACCATTTCTTCGACCCCTGGACGGATGCACCACTGGAGACATGGTTCGGGGTTGATCTGGGTGAAAGGGCGCCGCAGTGGGGTTTCGGGTCCGTAGAGCCTTTCCATATACCGCAGCAGGAAGCGGCAGTGCGTGATAATCACTACACCCTGTTTGATGCGATGGAGGCCATGTACCGCGCATTGACGGCGCACAGCAGTTCCGGGAGCAGGATGATCATGCCGGATGGTGACGGGGGTACAAAAGAGCCTTCGAATGCAGGCGAGGAGGAGGCCGTCCGTAAGGCCTATTGGGCAACCACATTTCGCGCACTGGGTGATGCGGTACATCTCATTCAGGATATGGCACAGCCTCAACACACCCGAAACGATGCCCATTCCGGGGTCTGTGGTCCCTGGGTTCAGGATCGTTTCACCGGCCATTCAAGTGTCTATGAGGCCTATATCGAAGCAAGGGCGATCGGTGGCCATTTTGATATTCCGGGGGTGGGCCCTCTACCTGCTGAAAGCCTGACTTATGGAGGGTATCCGGTTCCTCGATTTGATGACTATGCCTCCTATTTCAGTACCCGGCATCTTGATGGTTCTATCCTGACCTCATGGGGCCTGGCGGATTATTCAAACCGGGGTTTTTTTTCGGCGGGTACCAATTTGGGTAGCAATCGGTATCTCTATCCAAGCAATAATTCTTCCGATTACGCAACAGTCAATGACAGTACTGACTGGCTGGGAGGCACACTACCCGATGGTGCGAGTGTGACGCTCCTGTATGGCGATGTTAAAGACAGTATGACAGGGGCGAGTGATTCGGCAGCGCTAACCACCAGCGGCCTTTGGGATCAATATCTCACAGACAAGGGTGAACAGCCGCGTTATACCCTGACCAAAACGAACTACGACGATATGGCAGACCTGCTGATTCCACGTGCGGTGGCCTATAGCGCGGGGTTTATCGATTATTTCTTTCGTGGTCGCCTGGATGTCATCAGCGTTGATGAAGAGGTAGACCCTCAACGCGAGATACTCGTTTCCCGAATAAGGATTAGAAATGCTTCCGCTACCGGCAATACCTTGTGGGATGGCCAACTGAAGTTTTTCTATGACGGAACAGATGGTTTGCGAAAGCCGATGAGGATCCTGAGTTCGGGCGGAGGGCAATTGGATGGAGATGGCTTGGCACCGAATGAGGAAATGGAGCTGCTGGTCGAGGTTCCGGATGACCGCGGTATTCCTAGCGACATGACGCTTGTGTTCAAGGGTACGATAGGTAATGAGCCGGGCGTTGCCGGCCGGGTGTTCGACAATGGGCCGGATGTATACGTGTTGGATTTAGAAAACCGTAATGTCTATCAATTTTCATCAACAGGCCAGTTGCGAGGCATAAAATCAACAACTGGCAATATAGGGCTGTCAGTTTATAACGACACAATTTATTCCGTACAGAATGGTGTGACGATTCCAGCTGTAAACGACACCAGTATAAATGATAACGAGTGGTATCGATCGTACGTTGATTATTCGGGTGCGTGGGTAGATGTGACCGACCACCAGGGTGGGTTC
>JBDLIZ010000303.1:0-6655 GCA_039714615.1 Pseudomonadota bacterium
TGTTACTGCTGTGTTGTGAAATCAGCAAGTTAATGATCTTGGCGCACTGTTTGCGGTACACACGACTACCTGGTTAAAAACCAGGTGATCGGTTACCCAGTTGTCACTGGAGGCTATGTTTATCAATGCGTTTCAGGTCCCTTGGACCTGCCGTCTGTCCAATAAATGTCCGAACGTCAAATAGAATCAGGTTTCCCCGTTTTGTAGCGGTACTGAATTAAATTCACATCTGGCTCTTGAACGCCGACTTCAGGGATCCAAACGGTCAAAGTCGGTCACTTAATTGCTTTTCCGACCTTCGATCAAATCCTTCTGCTTTTCAAGTTCTTTGACCAGAAAGTCCCTGAAAATCCGCACACGTGCCGTAGTGCGCAAATCGACATGAGACAGTACCCAAAGCCCCCAGCCTGGTTCTACATAACGCGCCGGTATTCGTTCAAGATTGGGTTCCGTGTCGCCGAGAGAGCAGGGCAGTTGGGCGATGCCCATGCCCTGGCGGGCCATTTCCAACATGATGCTCAGGGCGGTGCATCGGTAGATTCGCCGGGCATTGGGAAAACTTTTTTCAATCCAGGGTGGGCGAGTGGTGCCGTCGCCAACCCAGGTCAGGCAGGGGATATCCGGCGCATTGGGATTCTGCTCAACTTTCGACTTTAACTCGGGAATTCCGTAGATCGCATAGGCTATGTCGGCGATACGCTTACCCACGAGATTGGGTGGCGGTTCGTCGGTGGCGCGCAGTGCCACATCCGCCTCCCGGGCGGCGAGATCAAGCGGTTCGACCGTGGCGATGATCTCCAATTCGACATCGGGATAGCGGGCAATGAATTTTTTTATTGCCGGCATCATCATCTGCTGCACGCAAAGGTCGGCCGAAGTGACACGTAAAACCCCCGTCAGTTCATGACTGTCTGCCAGCACCTGGCGCTTGATGGTGTTGGCCTCCTCCGCCATTGACTCCGCCGCGGTGACAATGCGCTCACCCACTGGCGTGATCACCCAGCCGTTGCTGGAGCGCTCGAACAGTCCTTTGCCGAGCCGCCGTTCCAGCGCGGTTATGCGGCGTGAGACGGTGGTGTAGTTAACACCCAACCGGGTAGCTGCTTGTGTTACCGAGCCGGAATGAACCACCTCAAGGAAATGCCGGACATCATCCCAATCTATGGCGTGCATATTTGCATACCGTCATTGCGTAAGTAGACCTACCACATGCGTATACTCACAGGCTAGAGTAGTACCCGTTACTTGTCAAACCAGAGGAGATAAACGATGAGTGAGGTTTCAGTACAAACAAGTGTTCGAGCGCCAGTGGAGCGGGTTTTCGCCAGCTGGAATGATGAATTTCAAGATATCTACAAGTTCAATCCAGGTTTGAGTCATTCCCATATCTTGCAGGATTCTCCCTCTTCATCCGGAAAAGGTGCGCTGCGCCAATGCGATATGAAAGATGGCAAAAACTGGATTCGGGAAAAGGTCATCGGCTATCAGAAAAACAAGCAGTTGGTAATCGATGTCTATGACAGCACCATGCCGGTGAAATCCGCTATGGGGACTCTTGACTTTGGATCGGACGGTCCAAATCAGACAAGCGTGCGCATGACGATGCAGTTTGAACCCAAGATGGGCATCCTGGGAAAGCTCATGATCCCAATGATGAAAAAACAGTTTGCATCGATGTTGCAAGAGTTGCTGGATGGCAATGCCGCTTACGTCGAAAGCGGCACACAGGCCAATGAAACCCTTACGGCTGCTTAACGTTTTAGAACCGCAACCTTAAGCCAACACCAAGAGAGAGAACGAATGAGTAAGATCAGAATGATCGCAGTCGGGAAGCTCAATTCCGGCAAATCAGGAAGCCCGTTTAACCTATAGCGAATAGGAGTTACTTACCATTGAATGTCTCTGAAATGAAATATTACGCCGATCCCAGGTCAGGCAGCTGTCGCCGTGTAAGTGCCGTCATTCAGCACCTGGGGTTAGAGGTTGATGAGGTTTTTATCGATCTCTTAAAAGGAGAAGCAGGTATACCTGAATACTTGAATACTTGGCGATCAACCCAAATGGAATGGTTCCTGCGTTGGTTGATGGAGATCTCATTCTGTGGGAGGCGGCCGCTATTATGCTTTATCTCACTGATAAACAAACCAACGAGTTATTACCGCAGGGGGCTGCGCGCTATGACGTTTTTCGTTGGATGTTTTGGGCGGGTGAACATTTTTGGCAACCGGCTCCAATCTATTTTGAAGAGCGGTTGATAGCTAAATTGATGGGTAAACCTGCGGATGAAGCCCGCATTGCTGAAGCTGATCGACTGATAAAACGTTTTGCACCCTATGGTTTCGATGCGCGACTTGAGCAGATTCGAGGCCGGATTGCGTTCGATACGGCCCTTGTTCAAGTGACGGAACTGACAGTCTAACGATGGATATTCAGATGAATCGACAAAAAAGAAAACCAGGCGCGATGACAGGTATAACCTCGTCTGCGCTGGCAAAGCTTACCGTGGCGGCCTTGACGGCAGTTACTCTGCAATTCACCCCAATTCCACTAATGGCCGAATCAGCTGAAGTAAAGGGATTAGCTATCGCTCGTGAAGTAGACCGGCGCGACCAGGGTTGGGGGGATTCCGCCACGCAGCTCGAAATGATTTTGAAGAATCGGCAGGGCGAAGAGGCAGTGCGTGAAATCCGCCTGAAAAACCTGGAGACACAGGGCGATGGCGACAAGGGACTGACGATCTTCGACAGACCGCCGGACGTCAAGGGCACCGCCTTTTTATCGTTTTCCCACATCCTTGAGCCGGACGATCAGTGGCTCTATATGCCGGCTCTCAAGCGCGTCAAGCGTATTGCCTCGCGCAACAAATCCGGGCCGTTTATGGGCAGCGAGTTTGCTTATGAGGATCTGGCCTCATTCGAGGTGGATAAATACAGTTATGCATACCTGCGCGAAGTAACATTCGACGGACGAAGCGCCTTTGTCGTCGAGAATTATCCCCGCTATGAGCATTCCGGTTACCAGCGGCAAATCGTCTGGGTGGACAAGGAGCGTTATATCCCGCTCAAAATAGAGTTTTATGACCGCAAGAACGAGCTGTTGAAGACCCTCAAATTTAGTAACTACCAACAATATCTTGACAAGTACTGGCGCGCGGACAAGCAGTTTATGCAAAACCATCAGACCGGAAAGACCACCCAACTGGTCTTTAATGAGTGGCAGTTCAGGGTAGGTCTTGGCACGCGGGACTTCGACAGGAACAGCCTGAAGCGCAGTCGATAATCAAACAGAGATAACCATGAACGCAGATTATTCCCACCAAAAAGAGGCGCGTTATGCCGAATGGGTGATCCGTTGGCGTTGGCCGATCATGATCGCTTGCGTGTTGCTCGCATTAGCAGCGGCAAGCGGCGGTCGGTTTCTCGCCTTCAGCACGGATTACCGGGTGTTCTTCGGCGAGGAGAATCCGCAGCTGATCGCATTTGACGAACTGCAGAACACCTATACCAAAATCGACAATATTCTGTTTGTACTGGAAAACAGGAGTGAGGACGCCTTTGCGTCAGAGACGCTTTCCGCCGTGGAGGAGTTGACCGAACAGGCCTGGCAGCTGCCTTATTCGATCCGCGTGGACTCCATTAGTAACTTTCAGCATACCCGTTCCGAGCGCGATGACCTGATCGTCGAGGACCTGATCGAGGATGGCGTAGCCTACACGGACGAAAAACGCGCCGCTGTACGTGCCATTGCCCTTGATGAACCGTTGTTGAAAGACCGGTTGATCTCGAGCGACGCCTCGGTAACCGGCATCAACGTCACCCTGCAGATGCCCGAAAAGACCATGGACGAGGTGCCAATCGCTACCGCTGCCGCACGGGAAATGGCCAGGCATATCGAACAGCGCTATCCCGGCATCAAGGTGCATCTGACTGGCGTGGTGCTGCTCAATAACGCCTTTATGGAATCGAGCATGAACGACATGAGTACGCTGGTGCCGATGATGTACCTTGCCATCGTTGTCATGATGTTCCTGCTGCTGCGCTCAATTACCGCAACCATCGGCGTGATGATCGTGGTCACGCTGTCAATTATGACCGCTATGGGCCTTGCGGGGTGGAGTGGCATCAAACTTACGCCGCCGTCCTCTGCCGCGCCAACGATCATCATGACACTGGCCGTGGCGGACGGGATCCATATGCTCATATCCATGATTTCGGTGATGCGTCATGACATGGACAAGCGCGCGGCGCTCAAGGAGAGCATGCGACTCAACCTGCAACCCATCTTTCTCACCAGCGTGACGACTGCGATCGGTTTTCTTTCGATGAACTTCAGTGACGCACCGCCCTTTCACGATCTGGGCAACATCGCCGCCGTTGGGGTGATGGCCGCCTTTGTCTACTCGGCGACCTTTCTGCCGGCTTTTCTGGCAGTGCTGCCGGTCAAGGCGAGCGCGGCGACGGGTCGTTACGGCCGGGCCATGGATAGCCTCGCCGACTTTGTTGTTAAGCGGCACAGTCCGCTGCTCTGGGGCGGGATTGCATTGAGTGTGGTAATCGTCTCGATGATTCCACGCAACGAGTTTAATGATCAGTTTCTGGAGTACTTCGACGACAGTATGGCCTTCCGAATGGACAGCGACTTTGCGATAGAGCGACTCTCAGGCATTTACCAGATCCAGTATTCGCTGCCTGCCAGTGAGGCAGGCGGCATCTCTGACCCAAAGTTCCTTACCAAGTCGCAACACTTCGTGGACTGGTTGCGGAGTCAGCCAGAGGTGACTCATGTCAATACCCTCAACGACACTTTCAAGCGGCTCAATAAGAACCTGCACGGTGATGATCGCGGCTGGTACAAATTGCCGGATCAACGTGACCTTGCTGCGCAGTACCTTTTGCTCTATGAGATGTCGCTGCCCTATGGGCTCGACCTCAACAATCAGATCAATGTCGATAAATCGAAGACCCAAGTCATTGCGACGCTCAAGGAACTGGACACCACAGAGTTGAAGGCCTTCGCCAGGAAGAGCGAGCAGTGGCTGGCGGAAAATACCCCGGCTATCGCCACTACCGGCATTGGTCCGACCATTATGTTCGCCTATATTGTGGACCGTAATATCAAGGGCATGTTCAAGGGCACACTGACGGCGCTGGTATTGATCTCCATGCTGATATTACTGGCCCTGAAAAACGTGCGTATTGGCTTTGTCAGCCTGTTGCCCAACCTGCTGCCGGCCGGCCTTGCTTTCGGCCTGTGGGGACTGTTTGTAGGCCAGGTGAATATGGGGGTGACCATGGTGGTCGGTATGACGCTGGGTATCATCGTCGATGACACCGTGCATTTTCTGAGTAAATACCTGCGCGCCCGGCGTGAACAGGGGTTCGGCACCGAGGCTGCCGTGCGTTATGCTTTTTCCTCTGTGGGCATCGCACTGGTCGTCACGTCGCTGATCCTTATCGGCGGTTTCGCCGTGCTGGGTCAATCCAGCTTCGGCATGAACGCCGGCATGGCACAGTTGACCATGATCGCGGTCATCATGGCGCTGGCCGCGGATTTCCTGGTCCTGCCGCCGCTACTGATGTGGCTGGATCGTGGGAGAGATATGCGCGCCTCAGACGTTGGCAAAACGATTCAGTCCGGCTCCTCAGTTAGCGCTGAGTAGCCATGGTTTGTTATGTGGTCCCCGAATATTTATCACGTCAACCCAAAAGGCAAAGAACGTTTTCCCCGTGCCCTTTCTTTATCTGATCTGAATCCGGTGCAAAAGTGGTCCAATGTTCAGTGCAAATCAACAGCAGGCGATCTGAAACGCCCCGAGGATCTCTTCCATAACACTAAAAGACATTCATCCTGGCGAAAACTCATCAAGCAGCCACCCGCGAAACAAGGTTACTTTGGGTAAGGGCGGGCTATGCTTGGGTGTTAGAAGGTAGTATCTGAAGCCATGTAGTACGCAACCAGGCTTGTACGGCTGAAGCCACTTCTGTTGCACAGCTGTTTCTGCAAGCAAAGAGCTGATGAGTGCCAGGCCTTGACTGGCAAGTGCCGCGTGAATTACATGGAGTTCCTGATCGTAGCTGAACACCTTAACTTCTTCTTTATCCAGCTCATAATGAGCAAGCCATTGCTGCCACTTAATCGGCTTTAAGTTTTCGTTTTTCCAGCTTGTGTCTAATAAAACAACGTGTCCTGTCTTTCGCATGCGAGACAGATAGCTCGCTGTTCCGTAGACCCCGAAATATTCGGTCGCCAAAAGCTTTGCATTTTCATCTTCAGGCCAGTCACCGTAGCGAATCGCTACGTCGATTTGCTTATCTCGCTGGAAGTCAACCAGCTGCTCGCCTGTCTGAATCTTCACTTGAATCTCCGGGTGCAGATGATGGAATTTCTCAATCCTTGGTGCCAAACATAGAGCAGCAAATGATCCCGTTGTGCTAACAGTGAGCGCGGATTGTCTGTTTGACGCTTCTTCGAGCGTCGTTGCCAATAACTTTAACGATTGGTGTGCAGCCTCAGCAATTCGAGCGCCTTCTTGGGTCAGGGCGACTGCACGTGTTTTACGTTCAAAGAGCGATGTTCCTAATTTATCTTCAAGATTTCGAACTTGGTGGGATACCGCGGTTGGCGTGATGTTGAGTTCTTCCGCGGCGATTTTGAA
>JBDLIZ010000304.1:0-6650 GCA_039714615.1 Pseudomonadota bacterium
TCACAAATCCGCCGGGAGCGGATTTACTCACCCCATCCCTGGGGTTCGCCCTAAAAGGGCCAGCCAAGCTGTTCAAAATCGTTCCCGACGATTTTGTGGGCAGCCTCTGGCTGCTCAACGAGGGCCAACCAGGGAGGGTTGGCATCAAAGGATCGAAAAATCGGACTCAAACCGGCTTTCCCTCGCTACGATCACCTAAGTCCAACAAGCTCTTAGGAGCCGGTGAATGCGGTTAGCCGTTTCGAACTACATCTCTAATTAGGTGCGTATTTATACGTACGTGTTTACGCTTATTGCAGCGAGTTTTAAACTAAGGTATATATGAGCAAAAGTTCTATTTTTAATTATAAATCAACATCATCCGCTGATAATTAAGTGGTCTAATGCGCACAAAGTTGGTTTTTTGCAACATCTTTTCTGCTCTTTGATGCAGACCGCATTTTTCTCTTTATCAATCAGCTGAAAAATTATAACTAACAAGAGCAAACACTATTGGAAGGAATGATTGGAGCCGATATTAATATGCACAAATATTTTGTAGCTGAACTTACCAGAAAGGGTTGGAGACGAATTAGCAAAAAATTTAACGATCTCAAGGAGGCTCAGACCAGACACAAAAACCTCAAACGTAGATTTCCAAATGCCTGTGTAGTCGTTGATAGCAAGCAATAAACAGTGCGCGCGATCCGGTGAGAGACCGGCTTGCGCCACTTCTCCATCCTTAGGTCCGTTAACGGCACCTCTCCGCTCGGCCTCAAATTCACCCTACCAATCAATATTCTTACCCTCTGCGAGCACGATCACTTGCCGTGATCTAGAAACCTTACTCATTATGAGTATAATAGCCTCATTAGCCGATTTTCCAGATGCCTCGCCATAGCATGTCACCTTCGCTGCTTGAGCTACGTTGCAATGGGAAAAGCGGGGTGCGATGATGGTTGTTGGGCAACACCGATCATGCGACTTATGTCGCACTCCACTCACGCCTTTCGCGTTATAATCATTCTGGATGCCAACCAGGTATCGCTGACTAGGGGCCGGTCGGATTTAGGCGATCGTAGCGAGGGAAAGCCGGTTTGAGGCGAAGAGCCTTAGCGTGTAACGAAAAGGATCGGGAATTCCGTCAATATCCAGCTTTTCCGCAGTAGATCAGTCCTAAATCCGACCGGCTCCCAGGTTACATTATATCCGTAGCGGATGGTCCTTCCGAAATACCAGAAAGATCGATCTTCAAGGGTAAGGAGATTAGTTATGCAACGCTTACAGGCAAGTCAACAACCGAAGCACGAAAGCGACACACTTGGGCACAATACTTCAGATACCGAAGCAGTAAATATCACATTATTGCGATCCCTGCGCAACCAGTCGGCGCGCCTGACGCTCATTTATCAAGGCAGAACGACAGAATTTACCCCCGGGCCGCACGTCCTCATGATCGGGCGTAGCCGTGACTGCGACATCGTGCTTAAAGACAGACACTCATCTAGGAAACATGCACGGGTTGTCTGTCGCAAAGGGAAATTCGTACTCATCGACCATAGTACCAATGGCAGCTTCATCAGCATGAACGGCTTGGCCGAGATTTGTCTGGTTGAGCAGGATCAATTACTACTCACAGGTTCCGGAGTGATTGGTCTGGGCAGATCAACCGCTGGGGACCAGGATCAGCTTATCCACTTTTCTTGTCATTACGCTTCTCAAGGGGATGATCCTAGCGAATGATTCCAAGGCCCCCTGATTTAGGCGCTCTACAGTTTTTCAGACCAATGTGAAAGCAGTGAATAACGGACAAAAACATACGCTTGGCATCGAAAAAAATAACCTTGTGAATCCACTGATTTTACCATCCGGTATTCATTGAGAAATTGAATGAGCATGGCAAAGGAACAAGCTGACAATGCCAGCCAGCCACGGAATAAGGAAGCATCATGAAACATGAAACTCCCCTGTTCTGGGTATTAAGACACCTGCTGGTACCTTTTGTTGTGGTCCTTATCCTGTTTACGATAATGCTGATCTATGGCATCCCATACAGCAGCCATTATCTGGAGTTAGGAATCATTACATTTGTTATTTCATCTAGGATCTTCACCGAGTTAAACCTATTAGAAACCTGGCAACAGGTAAGCTTCAGGGCCTATGGACGGGATATGCTGATCGGTTGGGGCATCACCATAGGAATACTATTGTTTCTAGGCTTTGCCCTCAAACTCACCGAAAACTATTCTAGATTGGTATTGACTACTTGGTTTTTAGTGGTCCCCTTCGCGCTATTAGCCGTGCTGTGGGGCATCCGTCGGCTATTATTGAATACCCGCTCAGAAGATAAACTACAGTCAGTAATTATAGTCGGCGGAAACAAACTCGGAATACACCTGGCTAAGAGGATCAGCAACAACCCCTATCTGTCCATGTCCTTCAAGGGTTTCTTCGATGACCGTACTGCGGAGCGCCTCGCTATAAACGACAAATACCCATTCCTAGGGGAATTGCGCGAGCTGCCCGAATACGTAAAACAGCACCGGACTAAGCTCATCTACATCGCACTGCCAATGTCATCACAACCCCGTATCATGCGTTTGCTGGACGCCCTTCGCGATACCACCGCATCGATCTATTTCGTACCGGATCTTTTTGTATTCGATCTTGCCCATGCCCGCTTTGGCGAAGTGAGCGGGATACATGTGATTGCGGTCAGCGAAACCCCTTTTACAGGCGTCAATGCCCTGATTAAGCGGATGACGGATCTGATATTGAGTACCCTGTTTCTGCTACTGCTCTCGCCTTTGATGCTCGTCATTGCTGTGGGAGTAAAACTAAGTTCTCCAGGCCCCGTGCTGTTCCTGCAACACCGCTATGGATTAGATGGTCAGGAGATCAGAGTAAGAAAATTCCGAACCATGAAGGTGATGGAAGACGGTAGCGAGGTCAAACAGGCTACCCGAGATGACCAGCGAATTACCCGCTTTGGTGGCTTTTTACGCAAAACCTCACTAGACGAGTTGCCACAGCTGCTCAATGTACTGTCTGGAAATATGAGTCTGGTAGGACCTCGTCCGCATGCCGTTGCCCATAACGAGATGTATCGCAGCCTCATTAAAGGCTATATGATCCGCCACAAGGTCAAACCGGGCATCACCGGCCTGGCCCAAGTAAACGGTTTACGCGGTGAAACCAAGACCTTGGACAAGATGCAGAAACGCGTTAAGTATGACATCGACTATCTGCGCAACTGGTCGCTTGCGCTGGATCTCTGGGTTATTTTTCGCACTGTTCTAGTCGTCTTCAAAGATAAAAACGCCTACTAGGAAGCTGTCGGGGACGTTGTTTTAACCAACATTGGACTGGATCAAAATATAACTTTATTAGGCCTTGCGGAGATGATGTAAGGTAATTTCCGCAGGGCAATTAAAACGCACATCGACCACCGAAACCCCGGAGCCCCGAGAGGTGTAGCCAGTCATGTTGTGGTATTTCCAGGGGCCGGAACACAGATCACGAGGACAACGGGCATTACACATTAGAGGAATCCCGCCAGGTAAACAGATCTGTCCCCCGTGGGTATGCCCGCAAAGCATGACATCAAATCCTGTGTGAGCGGCATGCCGATAGATTTCCGGGGAATGGGAAAGCAGGATCGATGGCGAGGCCTCCGGCAGATTCAGCACGGCCTTTTCTATATTATCCGCACGGTAATAGTGTGGATCGTCTATCCCTACCAGATAGACCTCGGCCTCCTCCCGACGCAGCACGGCGGATTCATTGAGCAGCAATCGAATCCCCATTTCTTCCATATCCGGGACCATAAGGATGGAGTCGTGATTACCCAATACACCATACACGGGGTCCTTGAGATGATGTCGTATGACCTGCATCCCCGCCAACGCCGGTTCGAATGAACCGTGGGTCTTGGCCCTGAAATCACCCGTCAGGACGCACAAATCATAATCCACCCGTCGCAGTCTCTCGATCAACGCCTGGGGCATCTGCGGGTTGGCGTCGAGATGCAAGTCACTGATCTGTAATATGGTGTATCCATCGAAAGGCTCTGGAAGCCGATCGATCACGATATCGTTATGAGATATTTGGATATTAAGCGCGTTTCTCTTGCCCCGCTGGTGCAAGCGTAGCAGTCTGAGGGTATTTCTGATGACCGAATGAAGAGAATACCAGTTTTCAATATGGAAAGTATTTCTTCCCTGACCGAAGATCTGGGCCTCGTGATCCGCTTCGATTCCCAACCGCAGTCTCAGATGCGAACTGCTGATTCGCTGTTGCAAGACGCTAAGTAAAGGATTATCAGGAGGCAATTTTGTCATGAAGTGCAGGCCAATCCAGATTTTTCTAGAAACAGCCCTCTACCTAAGAGCTTGTCCGAGTTTGTGTATCCATTATTCGGCAAATGCAACTTAAAATCTAGTTACGTATCCATTCCACCGGGCGAATATCCTAGTTTCTATTTGACCATATTGAAATAGGCCCCCAAGGACATTAACCTTGCCGCCTTCATAATAAAGTACCGCCTGCAGGAAAACCAGATGAGTCAAGCGCAAAGAATTCGCGAGATCCCCTATAACTATACCTCATACTCAGATCGTGAGATCGTCATCCGATTTCTGGGAGAAGAGGCATGGTTGATAATCGAAGATTTGCGAACTTCGCGACGTACCGGCCGATCCGCACGTATGCTGTTTGAGGTCTTGGGAGATATCTGGGTCGTGAGCCGCAACCCGTATCTTCAAGACGATATGCTGGCAGATCGCAAACGCCGCGAGGCTCTGATCCAAGCCCTGCACCATCGCCTAGATCAGATGGATCAACGAACCGATGGAAATGTTAAGGCAGAACATCTCATCGCCATTACCCGCACAGCGGTAGACCGATTCGCCAGCGGTTTTGAAGAACAGCGCAGATTGCGGCAAACGGTAAAAAAACACCTATACCGCATCACCCGTAAAGATAATGTGGATTTCAGTGGCTTGGCCCGGGTCTCTCACGCTACGGATGCCACCGACTGGCGGGTGGAATACCCCTTTGTCATCATCTCCCCGGACACAGAACAAGAAACCGGGCTCATCGTCAGGGCCTGCATTAGTCTGGGATTGACCATCATCCCGCGGGGAGGCGGCACCGGATATACGGGCAGCGCCGTGCCTCTCTATGAAAACACGGCGGTGATCAATACCGAAAAGCTCGAGCAGCTCGACCCGATTGAATACAAACGGTTGCCAGGGCTTGGTCGCGAGATTCCCACGCTGCGTGTCGAGGCCGGCGTAATCACCAAACGGGTCTCTGAACGCGCCGCTGAAAACGCGCTGGTGTTCGCCGTAGACCCCACCTCCCAACACGCCTCCACCATCGGTGGAAACATCGCCATGAACGCCGGCGGTAAAAAGGCAGTGGCTTGGGGCACTACTTTGGACAATCTGGTCTCTTGGAGAATGGTCACCCCGCAAGGGAAATGGCTAGAGGTAGAGCGTTTGAACCACAATCTAGGCAAGATCCATGACCAAGGGGAGGTCACCTTCCGCATCAACCATTTTGCAGAGGACGGCAAGACAGCACTGGGCGAACCCGAGATGCTGATCCTGCCCGGCGCCTCTTTTCGCAAAAGCGGGCTGGGCAAGGATGTGACCGATAAGTATCTTGGTGGTTTGCCGGGCATCCAAAAGGAGGGCTGTGATGGGTTGATCACCTCGGCACATTTCATGCTGCATCGCATGCCGGAGCATATTCGTACCCTCTGCCTGGAGTTCTTCGGTGCCGACCTCGGCCCCGCGGTATCGGCAATCGTGGAGATCAAGGACTATCTACAGTCCAAACAAGGCGTTTTGCTTGCCGGTCTTGAACATATGGATGAACGGTATGTCAAGGCGGTGAAATATTCCAGCAAGGCTACCGGCCGGGACCGACCCAAGATGGTGTTGCTAGCGGATGTGGCCGGTGATGACGATCAGGTTTTAGCCACCACCTGCTCCCATGTAGTACGCATGGCTAACGCCCGCAATGCCGAGGGTTTCATCGCTACCAGTCCCCAGGCGCGACATCATTTCTGGCTGGATCGCAGCCGCACAGCCGCCATCTCCGCCCACACCAATGCCTTTAAGCTCAACGAAGACGTGGTCATCCCTCTGGCCCGGCTAAACGAGTACAACCGAGCCATTGAACGGATAAACATCGAACAATCCATTGCCAATAAGCTCAAGATCATCACCGCATTGCGGGTCTATCTGCAGGGCGAGCTCAAGGAACTGCGCAATACCGAAGATTACGACGCCAGCCAAGAGAATCTCGCCATCATAAAGGCCAAACGTGATGTCATGGATGATCATCTGGCCAAGGTTCAGCATCGTTGGCAATCCGTGCTCAATCTGTTGGACGAACCGGCAACCGAGCATGCCTCCTTGTTGAGCGAACATGAAACCAAGTCCATCCGTCACCCAGACAGCCTGCTGGACCTGCTGCTGCGTCGTGACCTGATCATATCCTATCGCCGTGAAGTGGCGCAACGCCTTAACGAAGTCTTCGATGGTCAGAATATGGCGCCGGTACGTCAACGGTTGATCGAGATCCATGGAGAGATCCGTAATGCCCGCCTGTTCGTTGCCTTGCACATGCACGCTGGCGATGGCAATGTCCACACCAATATC
>JBDLIZ010000305.1:0-6650 GCA_039714615.1 Pseudomonadota bacterium
CCCGCGGACGAGATGGAGAGGCAATCACCGCCTCGTTTGAGGTTCAATGCCGCGACGAGGATATCCGCGTCCTCCCAACACTGGGCGTAGCGAATTTGTGAAAAGTCCGCCCGTGCGGTGACTTCACTGCCCATCGGCCAGCTCCTTGTCGGGCGCTACGCGACGGATGACTCCGCTACTGCCGTCGAACTCCACCCACTCGCCATCGACCAGCGAGCGGGTGATCCCCGGAACTGACACGACTGCCGGAATACCCATCTCACGGGCGACTATGGCCGAATGGGAGAGCAGGCTGCCGCGCTCGACCAGGATACCGGCAGCCGCCGGGAACAGCATGATCCAGCCCGGATCGGTCCGTTCCGCCACCAGGATCTCGCCGGCACTCAGCGAGGCGTTGCGCGGGTCGCTGATCACGCGCACGGGACCACGCACCACACCGGGACAACAGCCAATCCCTTTGAGATCACCGTCCGTGACCTGGGCCATCTCCTCATCCGCACAGAAATCATTGCCCTGATGCACCATGCCGAGTGTCTCGAAACGATCGGCGGGGGGCTCCATCTGCTCGAAGCGGGTAAATTCCTGCCTGCGCAGCTTCACCAGCCCCTTGAGATCAGTGGTCACCGTGGTGCCCTCTACCATCCCCAGCGCTTCGTCCACCTCCAGATAGAAGATGTCGCGGGGATGATCGAGCAGACCCTCAGCGTAGAATCGCTTCCCCAGTTCGACGAATAGACGCCGCACCCGACCGAACAGGCGCGTACGCTCGAAACGCAGATTCTCACGATCGCGTACTCGGGCGCGCGCGTGCTTGAGCACCCATCGGTAGATCAGGCGTTTAACGGGATGTCCGTCGAGCTCGGCCGCGATCCGCGTCTCGGCCTTGGCACGAATCCCGGCTTCGACCGATACGGGTTGAGTGGTTTCCTGCTCGCGCAAGCGGCGCGCGAATTGCCCGATGGAGCGCAGCAGCAACAAGGGATCGTCATGCAGCGTCGCACTTTCGAGCTTGAGCTCATCCAGGCAACGATCACCGAACCTATCGAGATAGGCGGCATAGGCCTCTTGAAACGCCGCTTTCCTTGGGAGCGCCTCATTGATCTCCGCCAGGTCGCCTGCAATCAGCAGTTGACCGAAATCGGCATCATCGCGGATCAGCTCCGCCATCTTCCGCACCCGCTGCGCCGGCTCGGCGCTGATCATGCCGCCCTCACCCGCCAGCAGATCATTCTGCAGGCTTTCATCGGTATCGTGACACCATTTGACACTGAGGCTGCGCAGCACACCGTAGAAGATCATCGCGAAGAAGTCGTTGATCAGGGGTGCGTCCCAGCGGGTGAGCAGCCTTCGCTCCAAGCCGTGGTAATGGCCGGCAAGCTGACTGGCATGCATGCGAGTGGGATCAACCCGGGCATCGAGAGCCTTATCGAGCCGTTGGTAAAAGTGCTCAATCTTGCGTGGCAACAGGAGATGGTTGAGCAGCAGTCCCGTCAGGCTTCCCCCAAGCCGAAGCGCATCACGCAACCGGTCCACCGCGCCCCCAGCCAGTTGGTTGGCGATCTCCTCGGGCAATCCCTCCTTCACACCCATCATCTGTTCCATGAACCGCCGGTTCACGGTGAAGCCGGGTAACAGGGCGAGCACCCGATACCAGCTCAGCAGGTTGTAATAGACGCGCCCCCGGATCAGACCGAGCATGCGCCGAAAGGTGGTATCATTGTCCTGAATGGCCGATTCCGGAACGCGCAGGATACGGCAGAATTCACGATAGACGGACTCGTAGGCCCGGCTCGCAAAGCTGAAGGTGAGCGGCGTGGTGATGCCGCCATAACTCTCGGCGATATTGCTGTTGTCCCAGAGGTTGCGCTCGCCCGTCGGATCCGGCAGTCCATTCAATGCGGTGATCGGGCGAGACTGTAAAAGATAGAGCTCTCCTTGTTCGATGGCCCATTCGATGTCCTGCGGCTTACCGAAGTGGTGGCTGGCATCCCGTGCAAGTGCCGCGATGCGCCCAACATCTTCATCGGACAGCACCGGCTGGCGCATCGCGTCTCCCGTCAGCTTCTCTTCGCGCAGGTAGTCCGGCGCAGCGGGATCGAAGCGCTGCGCACTACGCTTCTCGGCGATTTCGCGCTCAATGATCCTGCCCGCGCGATCCACGCGCCAGGTATCCGCGTCCGCATCCCCGGAAACGAGCGCTGTCCCCAGGCCCTGCACGGCGGAGACGACGGCGACATCACGCCGCCCGGTCACCGGGTCCGCGGAAAATGCCACACCGGCGTAAGCGCTGGCCACCATGCGTTGAACGAGCACCGCGGGCGCTGGCGGCAAGGCGGGCAATCCGGCCTCGATCCGGTAGCTCAGCACGCGCTCGCTGAAACCCGAACGCCAGACAGCCACGACACGCTCCGCGACCGCGTCGATGGGTACGTAGAGATAGCTTTCCAGCTGCCCGGCGAAGGAGTGGTCAGCGCTGTCCTCATCCACCGCCGAGGAACGCACCGCCAGCCTTTCACCCTTCGGCGACAGTGTGGCCAGCGCCTCTCCCAACTCATGCAGAAACCCCGGGTGCGGTTTGAGATCGGACAGGAGTGATCGGATCTTCGTCGCATCGGTGCCGCGCTGCAGTTCCTCCAGGCGATGTCGGGCCAGGCTCTGGTAGAAGGCCGCGGGATCGATGACAATCCAGGCGGGAATCGGCAGCCTTGCGCTGGCCAGGTGGCCCAAGGCAGCCGCCTTGCCGCCAAAGCGTGACAGGTCGATCTCAATGGTCTGATTCAGGATGTATTGCATCGCCTTCTACACCTTCCAGAGTAGGGGGCCGGCACCCAGCGAGAGATACATGCAGAGGGTCCAAAGCCCGGCGAGCAGCTCGAAACGCTTGCCGGCACCGGGCTTGAGTCCTCTCAGAAAATGCCATCCGGCGAATAACGCCGTTGCAAACAGCAGCAGAAGAACCGACATAACCGGCCAGAGGAAATCAATCCGCCAGGCAGCCAGCGCCGCGCTCATCGCGGTAACCGACAATGCCCCGAACCACACCACTACCGCGCGTTGCCGCCCCCAGAGCACGGAATAGGTCTCGACCCCCTCCTCCTCATCCTGGGGCGCGCGAATCTTGCGCCCGATCTCGATGACAATGCCATTGAAGAAACTCACGATCAAAAACCAGTGGAGCCCGTCAGGCACGGCTGCCAGTGACCAGTCGCCGGACGCCACCATCCAATCACAAGCCGTTGCGTATAGATCAATCAACGGCATGATCAGCATATGCGTCCACAGATAGGTAATGGGTCGTGCCTTGAGCCAGTCCCGTACAAAGAACTCATGACTCATCAGGGCGAGATAGATCCAGGTGCCGATAAGCACAAATGCCAGGGGTGGATACAACCAGAGCGCCAGCGCCAGTTGAAGGAGGGCCAGGAGCGCGCCGATCACGCCGAGCTCGCGCAACCTTACCAGGCCGCGCGGCACGGGCCGATAGGGACGATAGCGGCTGTCTTCGTCGAAATCCTTGAACTCGTCGGCGATACGCAATTGCAGGAAAAAGGCCAGCGACGTGAGAAAGGCGACCAGCCAGGTCATGAGTTGCGGCAACACAGCCTCTCCCCGCAATAGAGACGAATAGGCCACGGCGGAAAAGCTGAACGCCGCCACCAACGGCGCATGTCCGAGCAACGGAAAGCGCTCTCGCTGGTAGGTCCACCAGCGGTTGGAGGTGACTGCCGCCACGCTCAACCGCGGGCCAGTTGTTGATGGGCGTGCGCGAAATGCCCCGCGCACAGGGCACCAATGATCGAGAGCTCACCGGCCAGGGTAGTGGCCGCTGCGACTTCGGCGAAGGCGCGCGAATTTTCGGCACCGGCGAGGCCCAGTAAGTCTAGGCCTGCCTTCTGACTTGGCAGGCTCGTGCCACCGCCAACGGTGCCGACGATGAGGTTCGGCAAGGTGACGGATGCATAGAGATCACCGGCCTCGGTCAGTTCGAAACGCGTGACGCCGACCGCCGATTCCGAGACACAGGCCGCATCCTGACCGCAGGCAATGTAAAGCGCCGCAAGACCATTGGCGTAGTGACCCTGCACACCGATGGTGCCGCTCAACACACCGCCCAGTGCGGACATGCGCCAATAATCCACCATGCGTTCAGGCGTGGTGTGCAACAGGGCCTTGACGAGCCCCCCCGGTAGCCTGACCTCCGCGGTAACCTTCTTACCGCGCACCGAGAGGAACGACTGCGCGCTCGCCTTCTTGTCGCCGGACATGTTGGCTTCGAGGAAGAAGTAACTGGGAGCAACCGGAGAGTGCGCCTGAATGTAGTCGCAGATTGCTTGGGTGGCGATGGTTACCATGTTCTGGCCGGCGGCATCTCCCGTATGAAAATCGAAGCGAAGGTAGACGTGATTTCCTTCCACCGTCACCTGCATGTCGATCAATTCGCCATGGCGCGTGGTTTTGGCCGCTGCTGCCTTGAATTGATCGAGCTGTGGGACTACCCAGGCGACGAAAGCACCGGCCTCCCGAAGATTGGCGAAGGCAAACCCTGGGGCGCGCATGACTGCCTCGCTCAGTAGCAGCGTGGTACATCCCCCCGCACGGGTCATCAGTTGGGCCCCACGACTGTAGGAGGCGACCAGCGCGGCCTCGGTGGTGGCGAGCGGCACATAGTAATCACCCTGCGCGAACAAGCCGTTTACCCGCAGAGGCCCGGCAATGCCCACCGGCACCTTCACCGTACCGACGAAATTCTCGATATTGCGCTGATAGGCCTCCATGCCTTCCGCGGTCACCGGGTCAAGCAACTGTTCACGGGCAACGGAGGCATGCGGAAACAGCGCCCAACGCTTCTCCACCATCTTCTGACTGATGCGATGATCGCGGGGGATGCGCGGCGCGGAAGCGACTTCGGGTTTGGGCCGCATCGCCTCGCCCAGTTCATCCTGGCTGCGCTCCTTCAGGAGTTGTTCGAGATAGGTGTTGGCATGTACATACGGAATGGCCATTTTTTTATCCTTCAAGCACTGTTCCAAATTCAAAAACCGCAACCCTATTGATCGGCAACAATTTCATGTTCTGAAATGGGCGTTTGGGGCGGGTACTGTCTACGGGTAACTCAGTGCCCGTCCGGCTGTCGGCGAACGCTCGATCCTCGTCCTCCGTATCAGGCCCCGGGACAGGGAAGACTAACCCACATTCGGTCGCTATAACTGACCATGTGACTCCTTGCGCGCCCATCAACGATCAATAGGTGGATGCGATTGGGCGTTTGGTCTGACCCTAGAACACCTTAGGCCCAGACTTCCCCCAGATCACTACCACCTCAGATCCCACTGCACTCCCCAATACCTCAGCCGATTGCTTTCGTCCGCATAGGGGCTTTGCTCCAAGTTTGTTTCGGTAATGCTCCGGGACCAGGGGATACTGCTGAAAGTGCGAATTTTCAACTGTGAATCGAAATCCCATCCGAAGGCCTCGTCGACAACACGATTGAGGGTGCCCAGTGGATCGGTAGCGATGAGGACGGTCTTGTCGAGCAGGCTGATATGATCTTGGGCCTTGATCTCGCGTCGCACGCCGTCGAAGTACCAGCCAATCATCGAACCGATCACGGGAGTCAGGATCAGGTCCTGTTTGGATACTGGTTCGAACAGGGCTTCTATGCCGAATTCGAAGAGGCTCGAGAGAGCAACCGAATACCAGAAGGAGCCTGCATTATCCAGACCACGTTCCCGGCCACGGATATAGTAGGTGGCGCCCCAGTAGGGGTGGAGAATCCAGTTGATCCACCAGAGGTCGTCGTCCCAGTGGGGGTGGGTGACGTTGTGCACCCAATTTTCCAGCCCCCATTCGTTCTTCTGCTCTTCAGTCCAACCGGAAACATCCTCCGGCATTACGTAGAGGATGCCGACGATGGAGAGCTGATAACCGACGAAGTAGAGGGCGTCGCGCCTGAGTCCAGCGTAGTCGGCGGGGCGCGTGTCGCCGAGTTCGCGGCCGAAGCCATAGGGTCTGTCAGGCAGGGTCGTGGCTGGATCGTCCCTCGCAGCGTCGTAGCTGAAACGGTGGGTTGGTTCCATGGCGGCGACCAGCCGGGTTTCGACATTCGGTTCGTAGAACGAAACCGGGCTTTCCGCCAGCCAGGTGTTAGCATTAGCCCCGGTGACCATCATCAGCGCCGCAAGGCCACTCCGCAAACACATTTTCATGTTCAATAAACCGGGCTAATCGAATATCGCGCAACCAATTCCCTCTCTCTCCCCGGGAGAGGTTTAGGGTTAAGAGATGATCAAAACGGGGGGCTTTTTCCTCATCCTGTCCTTTGAAGGTGGGCAGTGCCCACCCTTGAAGGATTTTTACAACGATAGGGTCAAGCCACCTGATTGGACTCGGTGGGCTCCTGCTCCGCTATGTGTTCGCAGGTTTACAAACGCAGGTCCACCAGTTCCTGGTGGTTGTCCAAAAATAACTTCCCGATTTAGGCTGAACCTCTCAACCTTGATATTCCAACAGAGCGAACCGTGTAGTTCCATTGTGGACAGACCTTACTAGATTCCGAATTCAAGGCCTTCATCTCGGCATCCGTGACCTTCAACAATATGGGACAGACCAAAATGGTACTGACTTAAGAGTTGAAGTTCAATAAACCATGA
>JBDLIZ010000306.1:0-6637 GCA_039714615.1 Pseudomonadota bacterium
ATGGGTGCGATAGCCGGGTCCGGTATGCCTGCGGTTGCCATGACCGACCAGAATAATATGTTCGCCCTGGTGAAGTTCTACCGGGCTGCGCTGGCCGCGGGGGTGAAGCCCATCATCGGTGTGGACGCCCTCTTGCAGGGCCTCAAGGAGGATGCCCCCCCCGATCGTGTGGTACTGTTGTGCAAGGACGAGACGGGATACAGGAATCTCACCCGGTTGGTGACCAATGCCTATATCGAGGGGCAACATGGCGGGCCGCCGGTCCTCGAGCGTGCCTGGTTGTCGCGCTCCAGCCAGGGCCTGATCGCCCTTTCCGCGGCCCGTGAAGGGGACCTGGGCAAGGCGCTGCAGACGGGTAATATGGATCATGCCTACCGTTGTCTTGACTACTGGCAGAGCCATTTCGAGAACAATTTCTACCTGGAGTTGCAGCGTACCGGGCGCGAGGGTGATGAAGACCACGTGCATGCGGCGGTCGAGCTGGCCACGGCCGCGGGTATTCCCGTGGTGGCCAGCAACGACGTGCGCTTCCTGGCCCGCGAGGATTACGATGCTCATGAGGTGCGGGTCTGCATTCACGAGAGTCGCACTCTCGACGATCCGCGTCGGCCCCGGCGCTACAGTGAACAGCAGTATCTACGCACTCCCGAGGAGATGGCCGAGCTGTTCAAAGACATCCCCGAGGCATTGGAAAATACCCTGGAGATCGCCAAGCGTTGCAATGTGGTGTTGAGGTTCGGGGAAAACGTTCTACCGGAGTTTCCCATCCCCGAGGGCATGACTACGGAAGACTATTTTCGCAATGAGGCATTCAAGGGGCTGGAGGCACGCCTGCAGATACTGCTGGACCCTGATGATCCGCAATATGAGCAAAAACGCCAGCCCTATCTGGAGCGTCTGGAGATCGAGATCGAGGTGATCACCCGGATGGGATTTCCCGGTTATTTTCTGATCGTGGCCGATTTCATCCAGTGGGCCAGAGAAAACGGGGTGCCGGTGGGGCCTGGTCGCGGCTCGGGTGCCGGATCTTTGGTGGCCTATGCGCTGACTATCACCGATCTTGATCCTCTGGAGTACGAACTGCTGTTTGAGCGTTTCCTCAATCCCGAGCGGGTATCGATGCCGGATTTTGATATAGATTTTTGCATGGAGGGTCGCGATCGGGTGATCGAATATGTCGCCAAGCGTTATGGCCGGGAGCGGGTGAGCCAGATCATTACCTACGGCAGCATGGCCGCCAAGGCGGTGGTACGTGACGTCGGGCGGGTGCTCAGCCATCCCTACGGATTCGTGGATCGCATTGCCAAGCTGATTCCTTTCGAGATCGGTATAACCCTGGACAAGGCCCTTGATCAGGAACCGGAGTTACGCAAGGCCTACGATGAGGAAGAAGATGTTCATGCCATCATCGACATGGCCCGCGCCCTGGAGGGATTGGCGCGTAATGCCGGCAAGCATGCAGGCGGGGTGGTAATCGCACCGACTCGACTGACGGATTTCACCCCGCTATACTGCGAGGAGGGGGCCCAGAGCGTGGTCACCCAGCTGGACAAGGACGACGTGGAGGCCATCGGGCTGGTCAAGTTTGATTTTCTCGGCCTGCGCACCCTGACCATCATCGACCATGCCCTGCAGACCATCAACCGCTCACGTCAGGAGAATGATCAATCGCTCATCGAGATCTCCCGCATACCCCTGGACGATAAAACTACCTATGCCTTGTTGCAGCGTCAGGAGACGACGGCGGTATTCCAACTCGAATCACGCGGCATCAAGGAGATCATCAAACGCCTGTTGCCGGATGCCTTCGAGGACTTGGTGGCACTGGTGGCCCTTTACCGGCCGGGCCCCCTTCAGTCCGGTATGGTAGATGACTTTATACTGCGCAAACACGGTCAGGCTAAGGTGGAGTATCCCCACCCCGATGTGGAACATATTCTCAAACCGACCTATGGCGTGATCCTGTATCAGGAACAGGTGATGCAGATTGCTCAGGTGCTTGCCGGTTATACCCTGGGTGAGGCGGACCTGCTGCGCCGTGCCATGGGTAAGAAAAAGGTCGAAGAAATGGCCAAGCAGCGGGAGATCTTCTTGAAGGGGGCTGCCGAGCGGAAGGTGGATCCCGATACCGCCAACCACATCTTCGATCTGATGGAGAAGTTCGCCGGCTATGGTTTCAATAAATCTCACTCGGTGGCTTACGCCCTGTTGTCCTATCAGACCGCCTGGCTCAAGGCCCATTATCCTGCGGCCTTCATGGCCTCGGTGCTCTCAGCGGACATGGACACCACCGATAAGATCGTTACCCTAATCGATGAATGCCGAAGCATGGGGCAGGAGGTTTTGTCCCCGGATATCAATCGATCGCACTACAGTTTTACGATGCAGGATGAACAGACCATCCTTTACGGCCTGGGTGCCATCAAGGGGGTCGGCCAAGCCGCCATCGAGGGCCTGATCCACTCCCGTGGGCGAGACGGGGTGTTCACCAGCCTGGAGGGGGTGTGTCAGCGTAGCAAAATGCAAAAACTCAACCGGCGGGTGATGGAGGCCCTGATCCGTGCCGGCGCTCTCGATGGTATCGGAGCTAACCGGGCCACGCTGATGGCTCATCTGACCCAGGCCATGGGGATGGCGGAGCAGCAACTGCGCAACACCCATGCTGGGCAGAACGACCTGTTCGGCGATCTGAATTTGCCCTCTAATGGCATGGAGATGAAGGATGTGCCCGAATGGGACGAAGAGGCGCGCCTGAATGCCGAGAAAGAAACCCTGGGGCTCTATCTTACCGGCCACCCGATCTGCCGGTACGAACAGGAGATTTCGTGCTTCGTGAGTAGACGTATAGGTGAACTGGAGGCGACAGGTAGCGATTTTGGCCCACTGGGCCGTGCCCGACGTGACCAGAAGACCGTTGTGGTCGCTGGTTTGGTGACCAGCATCCGTACCCGTAATGCCCAATCCGGCCGAATCGCCTTCGTTACCTTAGATGATCAGAGTGGTCGTATCGAGGTGGGGGTGTTTTCCAGTGACTACCGTCAATACTCTCATCTGCTCAACAAAGACAGTATCCTGGTGGTGGAGGGGGCGCTAGGCGTAGATGATTACACGGGCAGCGTGCGGTTGAGGGCACGGCAGATCTGGGATATTGCCGAGGCGCGGGCCCATTTTGCCAAACGCCTCGAAATCACGCTGTCAGCTCGGTCTTCACCCGAGGGACTGATAGAGGGATTAATGGATATCCTGCAGCCTTTCAGGGAAGGAAGCCGTTGCCCGGTGCGTATCGGCTATAGCAATGCCCAGGCCAGCGTGAACCTGGTGTTGGATGAGGCCTGGCAGGTGCAGCCCAGCGATCAGCTTTTACAGCGCCTCAAAGACCTGGAGGTCGTGGAAGACGCTCATGTCGTGTATAGCTGATTGGCTTGGGAACGCGGACGGAATAAGTTCAAGTTATTCGGGACCGTTCCTCAATTAGCTACATCTCGTCCAACAGTGTAGAATAAAGCGTTGTGCCGATGAAATCTAAGTGCATGAATTATCGTGATTATGCGTGAGTGGAACAGAGCGAAATCCAGTTTTCAAGTGCAGCGAACCAAGTAAGGCATATTCCGTCTGATCCGCTGGGCTTGCATCCTTAATTGTTCCCTGTGCTCATCCTTGAGTTTACAAGCCCTTGGTCGCCACCTTTAGCATCGATCACTTCCATCGCCTGAGCTGATGAATCCAGACTTTCTAGATTTCGAACAACCCATTGCCGAGCTCGATGCCAAGATCGAGGAACTTCGCTTCGTGGGCGATGGTAACGAAGTGAACCTCACCGAGGAGATCAAACGCCTTCAGGCCAAGAGCAGGGCATTGACCGAGTCGGTATTTTCCAAACTGACGCCTTGGCAGATCTCACAGCTTGCCCGTCATCCCAAGCGCCCTTATACCTTGGATTACATTAAGGGCATATTCGCGGATTTTACCGAGTTGCGCGGTGACCGTGCCTTTGCCGATGATCCCGCCATCGTCGCGGGTTTGGCACGTTGCGACGGGCAGCCGGTAATGATCATTGGCCATCAAAAGGGGCGCAGTACCACCGAGAAGGTACGACGAAATTTCGGTATGCCTCGCCCGGAGGGATACCGCAAGGCTCTGCGCTTAATGCGCATGGCCGAGAAGTTCCGTCTTCCGGTGCTGACCTTTATCGATACCCCGGGGGCCTATCCGGGTCTGGATGCAGAAGAGCGCGGCCAGAGTGAGGCGATCGCCCGCAATCTCCTGGTGATGTCCGAGTTGAAGACCCCCATTATCTGTACCGTGATTGGCGAAGGGGGGTCGGGTGGGGCGTTGGCCATCGGCGTGGGGGACAAGGTCATGATGCTCGAATACAGTACTTACTCGGTCATTTCGCCGGAAGGCTGTGCCTCCATCCTGTGGAAAAGCGCAGAAAATGCCTCGGATGCCGCCGAGGCCATGGGTATCACCTCCAAGAGACTAAAGGAACTCAGTCTGATCGATGAGATCATCCCCGAGCCCCTGGGCGGTGCCCACCGCAATGTCAAGGCCGTTTGTCAAAACCTGAAAAGTGCTCTGGTGGCCAGCCTTGAAGACCTGCAGCGCGTAAGCATCGAAAATCTTTTAAAGCAACGCTATGAACGCCTGATGAGCTATGGCCGATTTCAAGAAAAGGAATCTTGATTTGGTATTTGATCCCTAATTGATGGCATTCACCGCAAGCGCCCTTGTCGCCCACCTAAAGTCCCTGCAGGGCATAGATAAATACCTCGTCGCCTACAGCGGTGGCCTCGACTCTACGGTACTGCTCCATGCCGTCGCGTCTATCAGCGAAGAGCTTAACGTCCCCATCGAGGCCGCACATGTCCATCACGGACTGCAGGCCGAGGCCGATACGTGGGTGGATCACTGCAAGCAATTCTGCGATCAACTCAATATTCCCTGTCATATCCTCTGGGTAGATGCCCACCCTATGCGGGGTGAAAGTCCGGAAGCCGCGGCAAGAGGAGCCCGTTACGGATCCCTACGTCCTTTGATCACGAGGGGCATCTGCCTGCTCACCGCTCACCATCAGGATGACCAGGCCGAGACCTTGTTGTTACAGCTGCTGCGTGGTGCCGGTCCAAATGGATTGGCCGCCATGCCATCGAGCACAGTGTTTAACGATGGCCAGCATGCCAGACCCTTGCTGACCTACCCTAGATCTGAGCTTACCCAATACGCCAATGACAGACAACTGGACTGGATCGATGATCCAAGCAATTTCGACATCGACTATGACCGAAATTTCTTACGTCACAAGCTGATCCCCCTGCTGAGACAACGTTGGCCTGCAACATCGCGCACCCTGTCTCGTGTTGCCGGCATCCAGGCTGAGGCCGCTGAGCTGACCAGCATCCTGGCAGACGCCGACCGGCAGCGCACCGTCGGCAGCCGACCCGATATCCTATCCGTTGTTGCCCTGACCCGGCTCTCCAAGCCCCGCAGAAACAATGTATTGCGTCATTGGATCGTTGCGCGTGGTCTTCCCATGCCCACCAGCAGACAGCTCGCCCAGGTGAGCAAGGGCATGCTGCAAGCACGCCAGGACAGCACCCCCTGTCTTCGCTGGCCTGGCGGTGAACTGCGTCGCTACCGAGATGATCTCCATGCGATCCCCCCGCTCGCGCCACACGACTCAGCTCAGCGCTATCATTGGAAACTTAAGCAGGATTTTTCTATTCCACACCTTGGATTAACACTGACCACCGATGCATTGAAGGCCCAGGGTCTAGAACTTTCGACTTCCTTGAATGAGCTTACGGTGCGTTTTCGAGCCGGTGGGGAACGCTGCAAACCAAAAGGGCGCAAGCACCACCATATGTTGAAAAAACTTTTTCAGAATAGGGGCGTCTTGCCCTGGGAGCGGGATCGGATTCCGCTGATCTATGCGGATGGGCGGTTAGTCGTGGTGTGGGGATATTGGGTTTGTTGTTGAGTCTGGACGGTATGCAGTGCTTAGGTGATAAAAACTAACGATGTCAGTGAGTGTAAATAGGTCAATAACTTTAGTTAGAACTTTAGCCTAACCCCGATATGCGTATTATGAGTGACTGCAGAGACCTCTACTATGGATATGACCTGGTAAACGAACTTGGCATATCGTTGAGGCAATACATAATCGGAGAGGTTCAATAAAGCCATACTGGCCAAGAAATAATTATTTACTGAACCAACAGAGGGGTAGGTTCCTAAAATGAGATTAGTTTCGCTGAAGGTGCCATTGCTCAATGCGATATCGCGGGTTTGGAGCCAATCAACCGCTAACAGGATATTAGCGGTTTGTTTCCAACTGCCGGCCGTGTTAGCAGCGCAGACGTAGGAACAAGAAAATATAAACACGATAAGCGTAATATTTCTCACTACGTGTTTCATAGGTTTCCATGGGGTGGTGATGAAAACTAGAGCTGTCCTGCGAAGCCATGAAGACTAAGCACAGTACTAGATATTGTCACCAGGGAAATACTATGGGCGGTTTGATCTTGCAGACAGGGCTAGGCGTCTGTCGGGGATAGAGAACAAGAGTGGTTATAAAAGCGCATACCGGAGATTGCAGTGGTGCTACATCCGGCAGCGGTCTTATCCTTTTAGCTTATTT
>JBDLIZ010000307.1:0-6632 GCA_039714615.1 Pseudomonadota bacterium
GAAGTCCGCGAGCGAGCCGGGAACTGCACAGCGGCTGCGGAGGATGCCCCGCGCGGTCGCCATGAGCATCGCCGCCGCCACACCGTGCCCCATGACATCGCCGACAGCAACAACAACTGTGTCCACATCAGACCCCGTCACCTCCAGGAAGTCGTAGTAGTCTCCGCCGGTCTCGTCGCAGTATGTGCTGTGACCGGCGATGTCGAGCCCGTTGATCTCCGGATCGCTGGAAGGAAGTAGATTCCGTTGTACCTCCATCGCAAGCGAGAGTGACTCGCGCATACGCATGCGGTCCTGCAGTCCGATCGCCATTTCGTTGATCTCGTCAGCGAGCTTCTTGTACTCGGGTGCGTGATGGATGTTGACGCGTACATCGAGATCACCTTGACCGATTCGGCGGACCGCCGTAACCAGCGTGACGAGCGGCGCGACGAGCCAGCGGGCGGCTGCGAGACCAACGACGATCGCGAGCGCGACGGCGGCGAGGCTCATGATCGAACTGCGGCGAAACTGGGTTTGTATCTCTGCGATGAAGTCCTTCTCGGGAATCATCGTGGTAAGCGTCCAGTCGAGTCCGACCTCACGTCCGATGGGCGACGCGCGGATATAGGACACCTCGCCCCCTATCTCGATCTCTACGTGTGTTTCACGAACCACCTCAGCCGTGCCGATGAAGCTCGCCGCCATTGCGATCAGTGGATCGGGCGACTCGTGCGCGTTCACGCGCTTGCCGTCGGACGTGACGACCGGTGTATCGTTCGAGGCCGCGAGGAGCAGTGCATCGGTCGTGGCGAGCACCGCAACACCTGTCTTGCCAACCTCGACCGAGCGGAGGAAGCTCGAGAGGTCGTTGAGTGAGAAGTCGGCGTCAATGACGCCCAGAAAGGCACCCGTAAAGTCACGCAGGGGGATTCCGTAGGAGAGCCCGAGCGTCATTCCTTCGCTGCCCTCCCCGCCGACCCAGACGAAAGGTTCGCTCCAGGTTGCTCGCGAGGCATCGCGCGGCGTCTGAAACCACGGGCGTGAGAAGAGATCGAACTCGAACGTGCTGGTTGGTTCGTCTGATACGTCGCCTGTCACGTTGAGACGCCACTCGCTCATCGTCGCAGCCGATGGATTGTCCTTGAGGGCCCAGTAGAAAGCGCCATCGGCATAGCGGCTCACCCAGGCGCTGCGTCCGTCGGCCCCGCCCCAGCTGATTGCACTCAGCATGTCGAAAGCGCTTGCCTGGTTTACGAGCGTCTTTCGCCAGTCGTGCAGATTATCCGGGTCGAGCAGGCCCGAACGGATGAGGTGTTCGTTCACCTTGCAGATCCGCACGGGTATTGAGAGCACGTCAGCGACCTTGGCAGCCGCAAGGGCGTGAATCTGCTCGATGTTCTGGTCGGCAAGCTCGATAATGGCCTGCTGAGATTGCCAATACCACATCGCAGAAAGCAACAACGCCACGGCGAGCACGGGCAGACCGAAGAGCAGCGGTGAGGATGTCGTTATGGGCAGGCGGGCTAACATCCCGGGGAATCAGCGTATCTTGTGCCAAGCAGCTCATAACGGAAGCACGGGTAAGTCGAGCACACAGGCATCTTTATACTTGTTTTCTCATATTGCAGGGTCCCTGTTCTAATCCAACTCATGTTGCTGTAAAGCTCAAAAAATACCAGCCGGTATCCGGTCGACTTCAGATATTTTCTCCTCAGAAATAATACTCTAAATTGATATTGAATCGGGCCTCCCACTCATCCCCAGAACCCTTCCACATGCCAGTTCCAGGCGGGTCGTCTATAAAAGTTGCGCTCTTTCCTGCGATTGAATCAATGTAGGTATAGATTGGACCTGTGCTTACCAGGCAACCAAGCGTATTGAGCATGGAGTTATCGAACTCATTCTTGTCCTTGAGAAGCACGCTGTAGTCATTGTAGCAGAGGAGGTTCGTCACAGGCCCCCAATGAATCTTGAAATCACGCGCCAGATTGGCAACCAGAAGCGTACCCCTGGATGCCACTGATTGTGTGGAAGCAAAAGCTCCGCAGGTAATTATGTCATCTGATACACCGTCAGGATTCTTCGGGCTATGCCCATATCGAATTGCCTCAAGTTGCAGATCCCCCAGGGACCATAGTGTCCATCAGGATGTGCCCCGATCGCCCGGTGATCTCCCTTGTCTTTTGTCCCCTAGTTATATAACTGCCCCCATTCACCGGACAGGCCTAACCGGGTATAGTCATTTTCATCATGCCGCCAGTCATAGGCCACCCGCGTATTGAACTGGTTTATTTCTTCATTACATTCCGTTAAATCACAATTACCCGAGTCTCCATGCAACACATCAAATGAAAAGCGCATGGTTCGAGAACCACTTGCGTATTCATCATTCTTGAAGAATGCGAATTGTGCATCCCGGGGAGCACGCGAATAGATCGCCTTGATACCAGCATCATAATCATCCTCGAGTCCCATGTAATAGGGCATACCGAACCACCAGCTATGGGATGCGTAAGGCAGAATACCAAAGGGCGATTGCGTTACTCCAAGTTGTACTTGCCATGTCGGAATGAAATCATAACCAATCCAGCCATGATGGATAACATCCTGAAATGAGTACCAGCGGTACTGGGCAGAGAAAACGAAGTCATCGTAGCGCGCATCGGCATCCGCAAAGTCCTGACCATCCACGTCCGGTGCAGGCGGCACTGCTGGTGCCCGTAATAATGGTGACTAGCAATGAGCGCCACTACGCACTGTAACAGGTAGTAAAGTGCAAAGGCACGCGAGGCGAAGGAAATAATCTCAAACAGATCGGCCGTCCAAATAAGCAGAACTGCAAACAGCGATACGACCAGGTAACCGGTGTTGGTCGATAACTTTCTGCGACTGCTTTCACTTGCCAGGCAACCGGCACCCACGGTATCAGCAACCGCCGCGCTAAACTGACTCATGACGGCGGCCACAATTAGCATCAAGGGAAGCGCAGTCGCTGCCAGGCCGGTTGCAGTAACGATTTCCGAGATCCTGATATTCTCGAGGTTGAGATGCTGAACGATCGGCATCAGCGCTATAACAGATACGATATACAGAGCACCCGAAATAATTTGTGCACGACGCATGGTATGAACACGTGTCTCGGCAGAATATTTATCGCCCAGAAATCGCGAGGTTTCAAATCCCTGCACCACAAGCAGAATACCGCACAGAATACACGCTTTTGTTATCCAGTTTCTATCCTGATAGTCAAAGATGAGTGTCTGCCCGGATTGCATGAAATGAAAACCATAAACAAGAACACCTATCAATAACGCCGTCACAATGGATAGCTGCAACGACATTGAGTATCCTTCAAGCTGCTCCAGCCCACCCAGCCCCCGCATATAACCCGTCGTTGCAATGAATACGATGATGATTGTTGTCAGGGTTCTTTCCAGGTTCGGTGAATTCTCAAACCCTGCATAGTTCAGCAGAAAAGACGACAGCAGTGACAGATAGAACGCAACGGCCGTCACATAAGCGAATGAAAGCGTGGCATTGGCAAACAAGTCGATTTTGTAGATCGCAGGATGTGCTTTCCTGTCTTTCAGGAGAGGCTCAGCATGAAGAATATTGAAGCGAACAACACCGCCTATGGCATAGGCAAGCACAACAATGACTGTAACTGCGAGCGGTGAATACTCGCCAACTACACTTGCCAGCAACGGTGCTATAACCAGAAACCCGCTACCGATAATTGAGGACAGTGGCGTGAGTGTTGCCTGCCAGGACTCGCTGTTGGTCATACGGGGATGAAACATGAACAGCAACACCATGGCTGCGATCACCACCAGTATGATGTTCAGCATACGCCCCTCCTTTTTTAGCAGCTATAAACACAACGCTACAGAAGGAGATAGCCCTGATTACGGGCGCGGCAACATTACCCATGCATGAAATTATCGATTTATCTACCCTGTGACATGATCTGAATAATACAAATACATTGTCATCGCCCACCAGATCAATAACAGTCGTATGGCATCTCCTCCTCTCTCATTAGCCCTATAGACTAAAATAAGATCCCGCTAGTTAACCCCTGATAAAATTATAGACTATAGAAAATAATGCGTATTTTGATTATCTAATGCGAGAATCAGCAGTTCTTATCATCCCAGCTGACCAAACGACCGGACAGTGATTCCTACCGCAACGCTTTGAACAGGGATTTCTTGTTCTTTTTCCCTGGTACTTGGGTAACGTCCATGGTGATATTGTGCGGTGTATATAAGGTGCTTCTGATCAGCCAGTCCCCGGACGGCATCTGCGCCTGTTCGGTCATGGTCCTGATCTGCGTGGTATCGTCGTAAATATCTTCGATAACATCGTATACAAGTTTCATTTTTTATCTCCTTTGTCTGATGCGATGATTCCGGGTAGTGAAATCGGTGCTGGCTACTCAGCAAGTATAGTGTCAATTAGAGACTGTCCCAGGTTCGAGTCCTGGCGGACCCACCACTTACCATAGAAATCATAACGTTATGGCATTGAGGCCGGGGGATTCTTGTGCGACCGAGAGACCGCATGGAGCCCGTTCGCAGCGAACGATTGAGATTTGTTGGCCGGGCCCCAAGTAGAAAATCAGCATGCCTTCTGTCTACAAGCAGAACCGATACAAGACATCCAGATTAGCATTCCTATGAAATTCGCCTGGGTTAGTCCGTGAGCGATTTAGGGCAGGGAAAGGCTTCTATAAGTGCCTCAAGCACCAATCCGTCAGCATCTAAATGTAGTTTCTCGGGATGCTCGGATAAATATTTCTTTACAACAAGGGTTGCTTGCGAGTGTGTGGATTTCATAGGGCGACAAAAATATTTCGTATACTCCACAACACTCATTACGCCTACCACATACCCGATACACATGCCGTCAAATGTACTTGCAGGTCTATCGACATAAGAAGCACATAATTTTTTCAGCAATGCGCCACTTACATCCTCCGTCTCCGCAGTGACATTGCCGCACATGACAGTGCTGAGTAGTACCGCAGCACTGATTATTGTTGTTCGATTCATGGCGAGTATCCTTTGTCCTTATGTCTATCACCTTATCACAAGTCGGTATCGTGATATGCCGAACGTATGTCCGTTATTGAGTGCGCTCCAGACATTGAACCCAAGATGCTGAACTTCCGGGCTGGGTCGGAAGTACGCGTTTAGCTGAAGATACAGCAGCTTACTCTCGGAACGTCCTGTTCTAACCAGTAATCTGCCTTTCGGTGTCTGCATGACATCTCGCTTGTTGTTGATGCCGGAAAGGGAGACAACCGGCCACAACTTGCCCTTCCCGGACGGCTAGCGAACGGCAGGTTCCTATAATCAGTCATTCATATGTGCTGAAGTTTCAGCTCTACAACGCCCCGATTCAGCAATCATCGGACCTGAAACAACATGCTCCTTTCCGAGTATTAGTACGGTTTGTCTGGAAGGATTTATTTGCCTGTCACATGACGTATTTCAGGTAACATACGTATCACGCACTCTCGCCCTTCCTGGATTGCTTCTTCTGCACGGTAAAACTCCATAAGGCCTATGTGTGATAGTTTTGGAGAAAGCATGATATCTGGCGGATCTCCTGCCAATCTGCTGCGCGTTATTCTGTCCTGTGCGATATTGATAGAGCCCGCTATAGCATCGAACAGCCCCGGTGGTGAGTCACTTTCTTTTTCGTCCTTGAAAATAGACGGTGAATATTTATTTACTGCTCTTGTTAGCATATCCAGGACCTTATTGCTTTCGACCTCCTGCCCGTTTCGCTCCTGAATGAAATGCTTTCCGACTATATCCCCATTCAAGTTGACAGATATCACAATATCTGCACCTAGAGCACGGCAAACGGACACAGGTACCGGATTAACCAGTCCACCATCTACCAGCCATCTTCCCTGATTCTGTAATGGTGGAAACAGACCCGGCAGAGATATCGATGCCCAAATCGCATCTATCATCAGTCCACTGGTAAACCATATCTCTCTTCCTGTTCCCAGATCAGTCGCAACGGATGCGAATTTTGCAGCAACATCCTCAATAGACTCATCCTTGCGACATACACATTGAAGGAAGAACTCATGAAGCTTTTCGGTGTCAACAAAGCCGTTTAGTGACAGATTCAGTTCAATATATTTGGCAAGTTCCACCTTGGTTAATGAGCGCACCCAACGTTCCAGCCTGTCAAGACAGCCCGAAACATAAGAAGCCCCGACTATTGCGCCAATGGAACTGCCGCAAACGACCTTTGGGTGAATATCAAGTTCTGACAAGGCCTTAATAACACCAATGTGTGCCCAGCCCCTGGATGCGCCACTACCCAGTGCAAGGCCAATCTGTGAGGAAGATTGCGTATGATGATTCATTAGTTAACTTCCCTTTACCTGAAAACTCGGCGACACAAAAGCGGGATTACGTACCCGGCAACCAGGGGTGAACGAAGCCCGCCGTGAGGAAAGTAAATTTGTTAAGCTGCTTTCTTGCGTCTTGTTATGTCGACAAGACCCGGTAGTCCCGTCGCAGCAACGCCTGCCCGCACTGACTGCGAGAACTAATCTGATTCGTCAGCCACTGATGAATCTGCCGCGCTACTTGTCACCGACTTCATTCCATTGCTACAGCCGC
>JBDLIZ010000308.1:0-6632 GCA_039714615.1 Pseudomonadota bacterium
CGCGTATGGGATGAACGCGGTGAAGTACAACGTCTGCACCAGGAAGACTTCTGCCAGGCCTTGGGGTACGGGCACGAAAAAAAATACCAGGATTCCGGCGGCCCGACCTTTGCTGACTGCTACCAGTTGCTGCAGGATGCCTCGACTGATCCTGCTATTGATACACAAAACCTGCTGCGCTGGCAGATTTTCAATGTCCTGGCCGGCAACTCGGATGGCCATGCCAAGAACCTGTCTCTGCTGTATTTACAAACCGGCGAGATTCGTCTGTCTCCCTTCTATGATCTGGTTTGTACGCGCGCCATCGAACGCATCGATTATCATCTCGCCTTTGCTGTCGGCGGGCAAAGAGACCCGGGGCAAATCACCACAGCACACTGGGATACGCTTGCCAGACAATGCGACGTGGGATCACGTTTCCTACGCCGCCTGCTACAAGATACAGCGGCCTCCTTACTGGAACAAATCAGTAACACAAAGGCGCTGTTTGAAGCGCAATACGGTGATTATCCATCGCTGCAGCGCATCGAGCGTTTTGTCACACAACAATGCCACCGTGCCACCAGAATTTAAAACAGCAAGCGTCCTGGATACCCTAAAAAATCCAGATCAAGACCGGGCCAACAGAGCATCGGTAAGAATCAGCGTGGAACGTGAGTGAAACGCAGCTAAATATCAAAATCGTAACGCATTGTTTTATTTGTTAAATATCGGTGCTTCAATGAAGGTTCAAGTCCTCTCCTCGGCACCATTTCAGTTACCTATCATAGACTTTTGATGATCACTAAAGGCACTGTGCTTACAGTGCCTCCTTTGCGTTTGTTGTTCATTCCGTGGGTAGCGATCAAAATTGGGAGCATCTGCTTTACATGAATGAATGTGTGATACTGATCGAGCTGATAATAAGAACGCTGTGCGACACCCTTCCCAAGCGCACCGCCGATGGTGTATTTCTGTTCGGACAGACCGTGGACAACCAGGAATCAATCTTTACCAGCGCCCACCATCTCCTGCAGCGACGTCGTGCGCGAAAGGTAATGATCATGCATACCGATGCCCTCAGCGGTTATCCAGGCTTCGAAAGCTGGCGCCTGGCACTGATTCGGTCCGGAATCCAGGATGGTCTCATCGAGGGTGTTTGGAGTCCCGAGACTACGTCTTTGAATACCCTGATAGAAGCACGAGCCATGGTCAAGCATGCAAAGCGGCGTGGATACACTACGGTAATCGTCTGCGCCTCTCCGTTTCAGCAGCCGAGGGCCTTCATGACCTCGGTCACTGCGGCAATGTGCGATTATCCCGAACTACGAATTTATAGCCAGCCCGGGCTACCCCTTCCCTGGCATGGAAAAGCGACTCACTCCCAAGGCAGCACCGTAGGAACCAGGACCGAGCTTATCGCGGGAGAGATCGAGCGCATCGCACGCTATCAAGGTAAGGGGGACCTAGACTCGGTCCAAGGTGTGCTGGATTATCTGAATAAGCGGTCATCGGGGCATGACTGAGACTCGCTGACTTCGGAACGCTGTTATAAAAAGGCTTGGGAATCCTCGGTGGTATTAAAAAATGCCTGGAATGGAGCCTGGATTACTTCAGTACGGAAGTAATTCAACAATTTATAAGGTCACTGGGCATCTACCCTGTCGGGACATTGGTCAAGCTGCAGTCAAACCGGGTCGGGATCGTCATCGAACAGAGCGAGCGGAATCTACTGAGACCGAGGGTTCGGGCCATCTTCCATGCCAAGCAAGAATATTACTCACCAGTTTAAAATTTTTATTCTTATACAGAACATGAACAGCGTCACATCGACCCTCTTGAATATCAAGAGAAAAGAGCCATACTTAGTAATACGAATTCAGGGTCTTTTTAATCTATGTCATATGAATCTAAGATTGACGAGCTGGTTGGAAACTACGTCGCAGAATTTCAAACCGAGCTGAGACTTGCCAAATCGTTGGAACGCCGTATAGATACGCCTTCGCTACCCTATGGTTACCCTGTCGGCGTGTACCGACCATACCACATCTGTAAGATCCCTCAGGTTAAGCAGTTCATTGCCCAAACAGGCGGAAGGATCAGTAACGGGGTTCCTCGCATTCTAAGGATGGAGTTGGTTAATAACTACGTGCTAGGTCTGTACAATCCCGCTGATTGATGCCCCCTTTTGTAAATGCCGACTCGGTAATAATTCAGTTATTTCACGTCCCATCATCAAACTGCCATTTTAGCTTCAGTGCCACAGCTGATAGCCCTGATTGCCTGATAAATCTAGAGACCGATCAAAATGTGGGGTTCTTTCTTTACAATTGTAAATGAGCCGAAAGGGCTTGCAGGCAGGCAAACTCTCCCCCACTGTATTGCTTCAGCATTGATCCGGCGGGCTCTGCCTATCTCGCCTTACCTACCGCTGCTGCCTCAGTCACCTCGACCAGTTCTCCCGTTTTTACATCGTAGATATATTCCATAGATCGGAATGTCATCCGGGACCAAGGGATAGTTGCGGATGCGCTGGACATCCGCTAAGACGCTTTGGGCGTTGTCCGAAAAGGTTAACTAATCGATATAGTTTGCCTGCGTAGAGCCCGAACCCTCACCGGAATCGTGCCGACCGCTCTCATCGACACTGGCTGTCTACAAGCTGCTCGCCAGTAGCTTGCGCATGATCTCATCCGTGAAGGATTCCATTTCTTGCTGGAGTTGAAGGGGAACTCCTTTCAACCATCACTTCTATACTCGCGTAACCGTATTGCGCGATGCACCATGAATATCTGAAAGAACTCGTAAAGTCATCGGGTCTTGTTGGGTAATGAAGGCGATGCTTAGGAGCCTGTCGGACTTAGGACTGATCTACTGCGGAACAGCCGGATTTGGACAGATTTGTCGATCATTTTCGTTAAATAGCTACCGCTATTCGCCTCAAACGATCGACAAATCTGCCTCAAACCGTCTTTCCCTCGCTACGATCACCTAAGTCCGACAGGCTCCTAGAGGGATTTGTGAACACATCGTGGGTTAGCGGATTCGAATTCGTCCATGACTGCTGAAACCAACCACACGACTCACCCAAGCCTGGAAGTCCAGCAAGGAATGACGCCCGAGACGGTGTCGCTGTACGGGCCATGGAATCTATGCGGTTTTACCCATGGTCTACGCGACATTCAGATTAAGCTCCGCGTGCTGGCAAATAGTGCCGAACTGCAGTGGGATTTGCGAGCGATCGATTCCCTGGATCGGATCGGCGCCTTGCTCTTATGGCAGGCGTGGGATAACCGTCGTCCGCATCACTTACGTTTACGGGCCGAGCATGAATCATTGTTTAGGAATCTGCAGCAGATCGAATTATTGCCGATCGCCTCGCATTGGCGCATTTCGAAGATCAACCGGCTGCTGGCGAGACGCGTTCTTGCACTGATCAGCCATGGGTACAGCGGATTAACAATGCTGGGCCAACTGGTGCTGGATACGGGCTATATCATCCGCCATCCTGATCGGTTTCCGTGGCGGGAAGTCTCCGCCACGATCCGCTCAGCCGGTGCCCAGGCGCTGGCCATCACCGCCCTGGTGGGTCTGCTGATCGGGGTGGTGATTAGCTATCTTTTGGCCCTACAACTGGAGATCTACGGCGCCCAGGGGTATATCGTTGATGTCCTTGGAATGACGGTAATCCGCGAGCTGGGTCCCATGCTGGCGGCTATCCTGGTCGCCGGCCGCTCGGGTTCCGCCATGACCGCCGAACTCGGTGTCATGCGGGTGACCCATGAGCTCGATGCACTCGCAGCGCTGGGTGTCTCGCACACGGTGCGCTTAGTGCTCCCCAAGGTGATCGCCTTGATCATCGTGCTGCCGCTGCTGGTGGTATGGACCGATGCGATCGCCTTGCTCGGGGGCATGATCGCCGCTCAACTGACCTTAGGCCTGGATTACCAGCAGTTAATTCTTGGCCTGCCCGCTGCCGTGCCGGTGATCAATTTCTGGATCGGCCTCGCCAAGGGCGTCGTGTTTGGCGCGCTGATAGCGCTTACCGCCTGTCACTTCGGTTTGAGAATACAGTCGAATACCCAGAGTCTCGCGGCCGAGACGACCAACGCGGTCGTGACCTCGATTACGCTACTGATCTTAGTGGATGCGGTGTTTGCCATCCTGTTCGAGGACATTGGATTCTCATGAAGCAGAACTGCGTAGTGGAAATGGAACATGTGTGGACCTGTTTTGACGACATGGTCATCCACCGAGACATCAACCTGTGTCTCGCGAGCGGTGAAATTCTGGGCTTGGTCGGTAGCTCGGGCAGCGGCAAGACTACGCTACTGCGCGAAATGATCGGTCTGCAAGACCCGAACCGAGGCAGAGTCTATGTATTCGGTAAAAACCTGTCCGAGATCGGTACTGGCGAACGCCAGGGTTTGCGCAACCGTTGCGGGGTGCTGTTTCAGGGCGGGGCGTTGTTCAGTGCGCTCAATGTGTTCGATAACGTTGCCTTTCCGGTCCGTGAACTGCGGATTCTGGACGAAAATCTCATTCGCCGGCTGGTGTGTATGAAGCTGGGTATGGTGGGCCTGAATCAAGAGGCTGCGTTACGCATGCCCTCGGAACTCTCGGGTGGCATGGTAACGCGGGTCGGGCTGGCGCGGGCGCTGGTGCTGGAGCCTGAATTGCTGTTCCTGGACGAGCCCACCTCGGGTCTTGACCCGATCGCCAGCCAAGACTTCGTCAAGCTGGTCAGATCATTGCGTCAAGAACTGGGCTTTAGCGTGGTCATGATCACCCATGATCTTCATACCTTGGCGGATCTGTGCGATCGCATCGCAGTACTTGCCGAGCAGCAGTTGATCGCCTTTGGTTCGCTTCAGACAGTGAGAGACTGCGACCATGCCTTCACCCGCCAGTTCTTCCATGGTGAACGGGCCAACCGAATCTTTGACCACCCGGCGTCGATTTGATATGGAAAATCGTGCCTACGCATTCATTACCGGTCTGTTTATGATCACTCTCGTTAGCGCTGCAATCGCCGCCTGGGTGTGGCTCAGCAACCGGCATGTGGAACACCGACCCTATGTGGTTGTATCTCAGGACGCGGTCTCAGGACTGAATGCGCAGACCGCGGTTTTCTTTCGCGGAGTGCCGGCCGGCAGCGTCGAAGCGATTCGATTCGACCGCACGGATCTGCGAAACATTCTCATCGATATCCAGCTAGACCTCGATCTCCCGATTACCCATGGCACCTACGCCACCCTTCGCCTGCAAGGGCTCACGGGTATCTCCCAGATCGAGTTGCATGACCGCGGCGATAACCCGGAACGGCTTGCGAGCAGCGCTGACAATCCTGGCCGGATCCCTATGCAACCGTCCTTTGTCGATGAGCTTACTGACTCCACCCGCGAGCTTATGCGGAACCTAAACCGACTGACGATGGAGTTAACGATGCTCCTGAACGACAACAACAAGAGCCATATACAGAATATTCTTGCCTATGCGCAAATCGCCCTCGAGAAACTGGTGATACTGGAGCGCAACACAAATGATGCGCTAACCAGTCTCGGACCAGTTATTGCGGGCGCTGGTGGCACGCTCAAACGCATTGATAAGCTTGTGACCGACCTGGAAGGGTTTCCTGCTGCCCTAACGAGACTCGCTAACAACGCCAACCAACTGACGATAATCGGGCAGTCGGCCGCAGATCAGCTCGACCGGGTCACGCTGCCCAAGACAAATGCCACCCTGGATCGGCTAACGCGAACCACGGAAGACCTGCAGGACTTCACCCGGATTCTGCGCCAGGACCCACAGAGTCTGTTGATGGGTCGCCGACGTCCAGCGCCCGGTCCAGGTGAAGTCGGTTATAAGGCCTCAAGACAATGAACCGTTCCCACAGCAGACTGGTCCTGCTTCTGCTTACTTCAACATTATCAGGTTGCAGTTTGATTCCGGCTCGCCCCCCGCTGCTCGCGCGCCACGACTTCGGACCACCACCCCAACACGCACAAACGGTGGACTTCTCGACCCAGGAGAGGCTCTTGCTGAACGGATTCAGCGCACCCGAGTGGCTGAAAACGACCAGCATCCAGTATCGCTTGCTTTATGATGACCCCACCCGGCTCAGGGCGTATGCATACCACCAATGGTTGGCGCCGCCGTCTAAACTCATGGAACAGCGCTGGCAGGAACAAGGTGCAACGCAGGGCCACAATACAACGACGAACACTGGCTTATTAGGGTATCGGCTCAAGGTAGAACTCAACCGCTTCGAACAGGTATTTGATTCCCCCGACGCTGCACGCGTTGTGATCCAGGCACGGGCAATGGTCATGAAACCCGATCAAGCCAAGCCCGTGATGGAGCGCCTATTGACTGCCCAGCGCGAGAGTGCACCCGATGTTCAGGGCGCAATAGAGAGCCTGGCATCTTTGGCGGATACGCTCATCACGGATATCCGCCAGTGGGCAAAGCTTAGGAGCCTGTCGGACTTAGGACGATCTACTGCGGAAAAGCCGGATTTGGACCGATTTGTCGATCCTTTTCGTTAAATAGCTACGGCTATTCGCCTCACAAATCCGCCGGGAGCGGATTTACTCACCCCGTCCCTGGGGCTCACCCTAAAGGGCCAGCCAAGCTGTTCAAAATCGTTCCTG
>JBDLIZ010000309.1:0-6611 GCA_039714615.1 Pseudomonadota bacterium
TGCTGGTCTTGGTGAAGGACTCTGGTAAGACGAAGACAGAAATATCCATATCTGGCACGTCCACTTCCCAATCCCAGCGGAGCTGGCAGACTTCCTGTTCCCGGCACCCCGTGTTCACAGCATACAGCGCCGCGTCCGCGAGATGCCTTGGCATGGCCTTGATCAGCTTGTCCTGCTCCAGCCAAGAAAGCGTATAGGCCTTTCCCTGTCGCCCCTTCGTGGACAACCTGCTCAGCCTTGGTGGTGCTTGTCGGAGCCAGGGGATTCCATCCTCGGTCCGCCAGACCCGTGCCGCCCGGTTCAGAACGGCTGAAACAACGCCAATGACGTTGTTGACCGACTTTGGCGCCTGGCCGCGATCGGTCTCATGATCCACAAAGGCCTTCAAAGTGCCATCGTGGACCAGTTCCAGTGAGTTCTGGCCGATGAATGGAAACAACTGATCCAAGTACATTGCCATGTCGTCGGCGGAAGGTTTTGCGGCGATTTCTTCAAGGTATCGCATTCCTGCTTCCTCGAAAGTGAAGATCGCTTCGGCCCTCCGCTGAGCCTCTTCTTCCGTCTCCGCCAACCGGCGGATCAGGATTTGCTCCGCTTCAGTGCGGCTAGATGTTCCCGTGCTTTCCCGGAGCCAGCCGCCTTCGGCGTATTTACAGCGTTTCTCGATTTGCCAGATCTCGCCTTTAAGACGGAGCCCCGGCATCTTGTTGCGTTTTGACATATGTCATCCTCCAGCTTTTCGGCTATTGGACGACGCCCGTTGCGGTTCTTATACTCAACGAACCAGGCGTCCAGATCAAGCCGATCAAATGCCACCCCCTGTTTTCCCATCCGTATCTCGGTGATATACGGGCGCACATCGGCGTTGAACCGGTTGCGGTCCATACCGAGATAGCCAGGCGCGTCCTTCAGCCGGATCACGCGCGGTTGCAGAACCAGATTTCCGCTAGTGGCTGAGTTGTTGGGTTGTGGGGGCAATTCGTTTGGCTGCCGTTGTTGTTAACCAGCATTCAATATAACGACTTGCATCTGGGGCTGTTTTCCTAACTCATTGTTATATATGGGCAAGAAAAGGTCGCACCCAGTGATAGCTGCAAAATGTCCTGTTCCGCAACTCCGGCTGGATCCCACTACGGCCCAACGACGAAATGATCCAGAGCCCGGACGTTTACCTGTGGTATTGTTGCGCAATCGATGACCGGTACGGTCATTGTGTTACAAAAGTGGTCATTTGAATGGTAAGTGTGGGGATAAAACCCATAGAAGCAGTTAAACAATAACGGAATAAAGTATAAAAACGTATAAAAGTGGGAATATACGAATGATGGTCTCCGCCCGCCCTCAGCCCCGTACCACGGTCTGCAGCCCGAGTGCTGAATACTTGCCGTTGCCACTGGTCACTGGGTCCGAAACCTGGCAGCTTCCACTTGCCATGCGAAATCCCAAGGGGCCCAGTCGCCGGTGCGATGGGGGCAGGATTCGATCCCCAGATTTTGGACCGAGATCGAGGTGCCCCCTTCAGTTCCACTGGCCAAAGGAAAAGTAGGACGGAAGCGCCCCACTTCGATGGCAAATTTTTTATTTTCAAAATTCTGCAGGAATTGCTTTCATGGGGCCGCTGGCGATGCGTATGTCTAGCCCGCATTTCTCACCGGTAGTATAGAAAAAGGCTGTTTTTCATGGCATAACGCTTGTGCGATCAAGATGTTAAGCCTTAGGAGAAAAACAGCCTTATGAAGACAGAGTGTACTGCAGGTCAACTGGAATTTCACGGCCTTGGGCGGCGTGTTGTGGTGGGTCAATTCGACGGTGGCAAGATCAGTTCCGACAGTGGTGGACTGTTGCTTCGGGAGGTCGAGCAGCGCACGCATATCCTGAAACGCCTGGCCGGATGTTTTGTGGATCATCGGGACCCGGACCAGGTCGAGCATACGTTGGAGTCGCTGATCAAGCAGCGCGTGATGGGGCTGGCCCTGGGTTATGAAGACCTCAATGACCATGACGCCTTGCGCCAGGATCCCCTGCTGGCACTGCTCAGCGATGTTGCGGACCCGACGGGTCAGGATCGACGCCGTACTCGGGACAAAGGCTGTGCTCTGGCGGGCAAGAGCACGCTGAACCGTTTGGAGTTAACGCACTTGGGTGCCGATGCGGCAAGCCGCTACAAGAAGATTGTGGCACGTTCTGAGGCAATGGACGATCTACTGGTTGATCTTTTTCTGGAGGCCCATGACACGGCGCCTGTCGAGATCATTCTGGATGTGGATGCAACAGATGATCCATTGCACGGGCATCAGGAAGGACGATTCTTTCACGGTTACTATCGCAGTAATTGCTATTTGCCCCTTTATATCTTTTGTGGCGAGCATCTGCTGTGTGCACGACTGCGCCAGGCTGATCAGGACGGTGCAGCCGGTACCGTCGATGAACTGGAACACATCATCCGGCGTATTCGTCTGAGCTGGCCCGGGACACGGATTATTGTTCGGGGTGATTCGGGCTTTTGCCGGGAGGATCTCATGGGCTGGTGCGAAACACATAACGTCGAATATGTGCTGGGACTGGCCAAAAACAGCCGCCTGAAAGCGGCCATCGCCACAGAAATGGCTGGTGCCAAAGTGCAGTATGAAGCAACGCAGCAGGCCGCACGGGTGTTCAGGGACTTTCGTTATCGAACCCGCAAGAGCTGGTCATGTGAACGCCGCGTTATCGGCAAGGCCGAACACCTGGACAAGGGTGAGAACCCGCGTTTTGTCGTGACCTCCTTGTCTACAAAGACTCTGGATGCCCGTGCCTTGTATGAAGATATGTACTGTGCCCGGGGCGATATGGAAAACCGCATCAAGGAACAGCAAATGGCACTGTTCGCAGACCGCACCTCAACCCACGAGATGCGCTCCAATCAGCTGCGCTTGTATTTTTCCTCATTTGCCTATGTGCTGATGCAAACACTGCGGCATCTGGGACTGAACGGCACATCAATGGCCAGGGCGCAGTGCGATACCATTCGCTTGAAGCTGTTCAAGATCGGCGCACAAATCCAGTTCAGTGTACGCCGGGTCCGGATCGCTTTTTCTGAAAGTTATCCGTATGCCGACTTGTTCCGGCAGATCATGCAGCGACTGCAACGAATACCCTTGCGCTGTTAACTGCGCACCGCATCCAGCGACGATGATTGCGCTTGTTTAGCAAACGCAGGGTCCTCTTTGCCTGGCACTCGGAAAGTCACCAGAAATCACCCGCTCCACGTGTCACCTTGGCAAAAAAAAACGTATTTCCTCTCGAATTCAGCCGGCTCGAAGACCCTCATTAGATCTGTGCTCCTCATCTTGAACAAAATCCGGGTTGTGGCTGGGGCGGTGAGAAATGCGGGTTAGTATCATTGCGTTAGGTGTATTTCAGGATCGACTAAGTACGGAGGGCAGCATTTACTGAACCCGGTTGATTAGTGCAATCGGATATTCAATCTGGGTATCAAACTGATACTTCCAGCTAATTAGAGAGAGTTGATTTTTAATCACCTTAGTACGAAGTGATATCTCACAAAAGGTGCGGCTATGCGCCACCCCAAGTTTGTCCTTAAATACCAGTCTATTTTTTCCCTTTGGTATGGATCACGATATCACCGCCACTGATAGTGGTCGTCGGATTGTCCGTTTCACTAGCTGTGATTTCATTGTCATAGACCACCGTATCGTTGTTGCTCTTATCCCATATCTGGATGCGGAAGGTGTCAACGTCTAGACTTTGGGTTTTTTCTGCGTCAATAGCACTGAGTAGGAAGCCATAGTTTCCCGTACTGTTGATGGTGCCCGAGCCCCTGAATATGGCTTTGTGGGTACCAGAAATGACCAACCATTCATATGTATCCGAATTAAAGACAAAGCTGCCTGTTTGAAACTGAAACTCGGTATTTCCGGTGGGAACCTCCTTCTTCTTGTAGTTCGCCATAAAACCAAAATTCGCATGCCCGGAAAGTGTGGTGCAGGCCAAAGTAAACTGACACGCACCAACAGGCGATTGGATCCAACCACTGCCGGTAATGAAACCGGCATTTGGGTCATAGACAGCTAGTAGCGTACAAACCTGATCACTTGTATTACCGGCTGCATCCATGCCGCTCACGCATAACTTATAAATGCCTGCAGAACTAAAACCTGCCAAGGTCGCTTCAGCTTGTTCGATGGACGAGTCGAAGCCCCCATCACTTGCTGTCATAACATTTGCGGTGCCGCCATCTACGGTATAGAACACTGAAATCACCTCCGTACCCCCTGTTGTCGAGTCATCGACACGTGCAAAAAGTGTAACCGGGGTATTTATAGGTGCTGGGTTTGGATTTGACAGTACATTTGCGGTCACAGGGGCTTCATCATCAGTGGAAAACACAGAATATACATAGGCCGATCCGCTAGCTGTGCCATTATCATCATCATTGGCAGCCCCGACTACGACCGTTTCACCGGATATGGCAATCGAGTAGCCAAAAGCGTCTCCACTGGCTCCGTCGCTAGCGTTAAGCTTGACTTGTTCAGACCAGCTAGTGCCGATACGTGTGAATACATAGGCTGACCCGGAATCTATTAAAATATCATCATCCAAACGCGCCCCGATTACAGCCATATCACCAGTTATTGCGACTGCATAACCAAACTCGTCTCCACTGGCTCCGTCGCTAGCGGTAAGCTTGGTTTGCTCAGACCAACTGCTGTTGCTACGAGTAAACACATAGGCCGAACCGGATGCGTTGCCGTTATCGTCATCTGACAAAGCCCCTATTACTGCTGTGTCGCCGTCTACGGCAACAGCATTACCAAACCTATCACTGGCGACCCCATCACTTGCGGTAAGTTTGCTTATTTGTGTCCACACCCCGCTAACACCGCGAACGAACACGTAGGCAGATCCAGAGTCAGTACCGTTGTCATCATCTTTATAAGCCCCGATAACAGCTGTGTCCCCATCGGTGGAAACTGAAATACCAAACCTGTCATCAAAGTTTCCATCGCTGGCGATAAGCTTGGCCTGCTGAGTCCATATCCCACTGTTATCACGAGAAAATATGTACGCTGACCCTGAATTAAAGCCCATTTGATCTTCCTGAGGTGCACCGACCACCGCTGTATTTCCAGATGCGGCAACTGAAAAACCAAAATAGTCACTCGTTGCCGCATCATCAGCGATCAACTTTGCTTGCACAGACCAAGTGCTACCGTTGCGAGTGAAGACGTAGGCTGATCCTGAAGTACTCCCATTGTCGTCATCCCCATAGGCTCCGATCACTATCGTGTCGCCATTAATAGCTACAGAGTAGCCAAATTCATCAAAATTGACTCCATCAGGTGCGCTGAGCTTGGCCTGGGGCATCCATAGTCCATCAACATCTTGAACGTACACATAGACAGCCCCGGAATTAATTTCAGTACCGTCACTATACCGTGCTCCAATGACCGCAGTATTGCCATCTACGTCTACTGAAGCGCCAAATAGATCAACATCAGCCCCGTCATTTGCCAGGAGTTTTTGAATCTCGGTGGAAGTTAATGCCCAAGCAGAGTTGGTGATTAATTCGGTCAGCAGCACCATCAGCATTGCTACTGTTCTCGTTGTCCCTGTCTTCATCATGCTTTCCCTCCTTGTAAAGCAGAACCTATTTAACGGTAATATCTAACCAAGCCTGAGTATATCTGAGAGAATTTAGTAATCAAACAGTTACAGGCGTTGAGCATTCGTAGGCATCTCATAATGCAGGATAGGTAGTTACAGGCGAGCAGTATATTGTACTTCAGTACAACCAAGTAGCATTTTTGCAAATTCGCTTCCAGTTGAATTCACCGTTCATAATATGTATCCCAATGTCGTTTACAGCCGCATAAATTTGCCATTCGCTTGAATTATTCGAATGATGTTCTGTGGCCGTTTGTTCCCATTTTGTGTTACCAGACATTCTGGTATATGAACAGTGCGAATGTCCGGAATCTGTCAGACAGAAGACCTTCATCGCACAAGTGAACTGAGTACTAAGGTCCAAGCGCAGGGCACTAAGACCTCAGACCTTGGACCTCAGTGTGTGGACAACCTGGACGCAACATGGACCGCTACAGCCCGCATGATTACTGGGCTGGTCCAGGCAGTCCATGGAGTTCAGGTAATTATTAAGTTTTTATATATATAGGGAACCCGTGTCCTCCCGTGTGCTTCTCCCCGTCCCGTGTAAACTCGCGAAATTGCATGGACTGCCTGGACTTCCCGGCAATGTACTGTTTTGTTTGGGGATATCCATCATGTGTGCCTGGACGCTGCCCGGACCGCTCAGGGAATGCCTGGACACTGGTGCTGGAAGCGGATGTTATTTGTGGGCTGGGTCAGCAAGGAACGACTCGAAGCAGACCTATAAGTAACGCCAGCATCTCCGCTGCCTATGGGTGAACCAAGGGCCGTTCTGTGAAGTCTACTCGTGCACAGTGAGCACGTGAGGTGGGCACAGCATCCCGCTACCCTTCGGTAATTTTAGGGAGTTGGTGCCGCAATCCGGTAACTCGACACGGTCGGCGCCATGCGGTTGATTGCGGTCGCGTTATCCGCCGGTCCCACTAGGTGCGGCTGACCGC
>JBDLIZ010000310.1:0-6583 GCA_039714615.1 Pseudomonadota bacterium
AGTCCAAACACGCCCCCAGTCCATCGCAGTAAATCTCACTGACCAGCCGGGCCTTGTCGTCGATCAGTTGGATCGCGCCCTCATGTTAACAGACCCTAATGGCATTGGAGAGGTCACAAAAGAGCTTATAACGCCTAAGGAATGCTACCGACTCACATCCTTTCGAAAAAGATATGACTGACAAACTGCGTGAAAGCGCCCTCGAGTACCACCGCTCCTTTCCACCCGGGAAGCTCCAGGTCGTGGCGACCAAGGCCTTGGCCACCCAGCGTGACCTGTCACTCGCCTATTCTCCCGGCGTGGCCGCGGCCTGTGAGGTGATCGTGGAAGACCCCCTGGAGGCGGCCCAGGTAACGGCCCGTGGCAACCTGGTGGCCGTAATCAGCAACGGAACTGCAGTACTGGGACTCGGGGCGATCGGTGCGCTGGCGAGCAAGCCGGTGATGGAAGGCAAGGCGGTACTTTATAAGAAGTTTGCTGGGGTCGACGTCTTCGACATCGAGATTGATGAAACAGATCCGGAGCAATTCGTAGAAACGGTAGCGCGCCTGGAACCCACCTTCGGAGGCATCAACCTGGAGGATATCAAGGCGCCGGAATGCTTCATCATAGAACGCGCGCTGCGAAAAAGGATGAATATCCCCGTCTTTCATGACGATCAACACGGGACCGCCATCGTCGTCTGCGCCGCCATCATCAATGGTCTGCGTGTTGTAGGCAAGGATATCCAACAGGTCAAGCTCGTCTCCTCTGGCGCGGGGGCGGCAGCGCTTGCGTGTTTGGACCTGCTGGTGAGTTTTGGCTTGCCGCTGGCAAACATCACCATCACCGACATTACCGGTGTGGTCTACAAGGGCCGCAGCGAGGGTATGGACCCCTATAAGGCACGGTTTGCAAGAGACACCGACGCCAGGAGCCTGGATGATGCTATTGCAGGGAAGGATATATTTTTAGGTCTGTCAGCGGGTAACGTGCTGAAACCAGAGATGGTACAGAAAATGGCCGAGCGCCCACTGATTATGGCGCTCGCCAACCCGACCCCGGAGATCATGCCGGAAACCGCCAAGGCCGCACGCCCCGATGCGGTCATTGCCACCGGGCGTTCCGACTATCCCAATCAGGTCAACAATGTCCTGTGTTTCCCTTTTTTATTTCGTGGCGCATTAGATGTCGGAGCCACCGAAATCAACGATGCAATGAAAAAGGCGTGCGTCAAGGCCATCGCCGATCTGGCGATGGCCGAGGCCTCCGATGTGGTACTCAACGCCTATGGGAATCAATCATTTCATTTTGGTCCCGAGTACATCCTCCCCAAACCATTCGATCCACGCCTGATCACCAAGCTGGCCCCTGCAGTGGCCAAGGCGGCCATGGACAGTGGGGTAGCCACCCGCGTCATTAAAGATTTCGATGCCTATGAAGAACGTCTGACGCAATATGTATTCCGCTCCGGTATGGTGATGAAACCGGTATTCGAAGCCGCTCGCCAGCATCCCAAACGGGTGGTCTACGCCGAAGGAGAGGATGAAAGGGTCCTGCAAACGGTCCAGCAAGTGGTGGACGAAGGGATCGCCTACCCCATCTTGATTGGACGCACCCAGGTAGTGATCAGGCGTCTCAAGGAGCTGGGGCTGCGTATCCGTCCCAACCAGGACTTCGGATTGGTTAATCCGCAGGATCACCCACGTTATGAGAAATATTGCAAGGCATATCACCGGATCATGGAACGCGAAGGCGTGTCTCCCAAGGAGGCCCGCACCCATGTGCGCACCCGCAGCACGGTGCTGGCGGCCTTGATGCTGTGCACGGGCGATGCCGATGCCGTGTTGTGCGGCGTTATCGGCCGTTTCAAGGATCATCTCGTTCATGTGCTCAATACCATAGGCCGTGCAGAAGGCGTACGCCGCTGCTCGACCATGTGCGCCATGATTCTGCCAACCGGCACCTTTTTTCTCTGCGATACCCATGTGATGCCAAACCCTAGTGCTGAAGAAATCGCCGAGATGGCCATGTTGTGCGCAGAACAGGTGCGCCGCTTCGGCATCAAACCCAAAGTAGCACTGCTCTCTTATTCGAATTTCGGCAGCAGCCGCAGGGCATCACCCATCAAGATGCGCAAGGCAAAGGAAATTCTGGACATCAGGGCGCCCGACCTGAAGGTAGAGGGCGAAATGCACGCAGACGCCGCGCTGTCCGTCGCCAGCCGCAATCGGTTGTTCCCCAATTCGCGTCTCAAAGGCCAGGCCAACCTACTGGTCATGCCTAATCTGGACGCGGCGAACATTACTTACAATATGCTCGAAATACTCGGCCAAGGGGTCACCATCGGTCCGATCCTCGTGGGCACAGCGAAACCCGCGCACGTGATCACGCCTACTATTTCAGTGCGGGGACTGCTGAATATGACGGCGCTGGCCGTTGTGGATTCACAGGTTCGTGCAAATGTATCAGCGGCATAAGTATAACCCTTCGCCAGTGATTTGGAGAACTACGGTGACGACTCTTGAGTCCACGGATTGGTCCCGAGGATAAGACAGCGATTGGGAAGCCCACGAGCTTCACAGACCAACAGATGTCGAGAGATACCGATGAATGATGCAACGACCCGCACTCAAGACGTAGACCCTCTTGAAACACAAGAATGGCAAGAAGCCGTGGATGTGGTCATCGAACGCGAAGGTCCCCGACGCGCTCAGTTTCTGATCACCAAGACCATCGAGAAGGCGTATGCAGGAGGGGCGGAACCACCGGACTGCAGCCGCACACCCTACCTTAACAGTATTCCTGTAAACCGTGAGGCCCAACTTCCCGGTGATCCAGAGGTAGAGCAACGGCTGCGCCACCTGATTCGTTGGAACGCCATGGCCATGGTGGTCCGGGTCAACCGCAAACCCGCCTCCCCCGGTGGTCATATTGCCAGCTTCCAGTCTTCTGCGGTGCTGTACGAAGTGGGGTTCAATCATTTCTGGCGCGGCCCCGAGGCCGAGCACGGAGCGGACATGATCTATGTTCAAGGTCATGTGGCGCCTGGCATCTATGCACGCGCCTATCTCGAGGGGCGGCTAAGCGAAGAACAACTGGAGAACTATCGCCTGGAAGTCGAAGGCAGGGGCGTGTCCTCATATCCGCACCCGTGGTTGATGCCGGCGTTTTGGCAATTTCCCACGGTGTCGATGGGCTTGGGCCCGATCATGGCGATCTATCAAGCGCGCTTTATGAAGTATCTGGAGCACCGCGGACTGGTCCCGAAATCGGACCGCAAGGTGTGGGCGTTCTTAGGTGACGGAGAGATGGACGAACCGGAGTCCCAAGGTGCCATTGCGCTGGCGGTACGCGAAAAGCTCGACAACCTCATCTTTGTCATCAACTGCAACCTGCAGCGTCTGGATGGTCCGGTACGGGGCAACAGTAAGATCATCCAAGAACTGGAGGGTAACTTCCGCGGCGCGGGCTGGCGGGCGATCAAGGTGATATGGGGTGCGGGATGGGACAAGCTGCTGGCCCAAGATCACAATGGCTTGCTGCGCAAACGCATGGAAGAGTGTGTCGATGGTGAATACCAGAACTTCAAGGCCAAAGGCGGCGGCTATATTCGCGAGCACTTCTTCGGCAAGTACCCGGAGCTGAAGAAGATGGTCGAGCACATGAGCGATGATGAGATCTACTACGATCTGGCGCGCGGTGGCCACGATCCGCAAAAGGTCTACGCCGCCTATGCCGAGGCCATCAAGACCGATGGCCAACCGACCCTGATTCTCGCCAAGACCGTAAAAGGCTTCGGCATGGGGGAAGCGGGCGAAGGGCAGAACATCACCCATCAGCAGAAGAAGCTAGGCGACGATCATCTGCGGCGATTCGCCGAGCGCTTCAAGTTACCGGTCTCTGAATCGCACATCAAAACCTCTGGTCTCTACAAGCCCGCCGAGGATTCCCCAGAAATTAAGTATCTCCAGGCGCGCCGAAAGGTGCTGGGCGGTTACCTGCCAAGCCGTCGCAGCCAAGGGGATGCACTGCCGATTCCCGATCTGGCGCTGTTCGACGCACTGCTCAAAGGCACCGGCAAACGCACCATGTCCACCACCATGGCGTTAGTGCGCGTTCTGGTGGCCATCACCCGCAACAAGGCGATCGGACCCCGCCTGGTACCCATTGTGCCCGATGAAGCGCGTACCTTCGGCATGGAGGGGATGTTTCGCCAGATTGGCATCTACGCACCGCAAGGCCAGTTGTATACGCCGATGGACGCGCAAGACATCATGCCCTATCGCGAGGACCAGAAAGGGCAGATGCTTCAGGAGGGGATCAACGAGGCAGGCGCGATGTCGTCGTGGATTGCGGCCGCTACGGCCTACAGCACCCATGGCTTGACCATGATGCCGGTGTACGTCTTTTATTCCATGTTTGGATTTCAGCGCATCGGTGATCTCGCTTGGGCCGCTGGCGACATTCAGGCGCGCGGCTTTTTAATTGGTGGCACGGCGGGGCGCACCACCTTGAACGGGGAAGGGCTGCAACACCAAGACGGCCATAGCCAGGTGATTGCGAGTTTTATTCCCAACTGCGTGGCCTACGACCCGACCTTCCACTACGAGATCGCCGTGATCTTTCACGATGGCATGCGCCGTATGTTCCAGGCGCAGGAGAACGTCTTCTATTACATCACCACCATGAACGAGAACTACCCGCATCCGGACATGCCTGAAGGCGCGGAACAAGGGATCATCAAGGGACTGTACCGGTTACAGGAAGGTGCCCGATCCAAAGGCGAAAAAAAGGTCCCACGGGCACAGCTGCTCGGCTGCGGCACTATTCTGCGCGAAGCGATCGCCGCCGCCGAACTGTTGAAGGCCGACTTCGGTGTCATCACGGATGTGTGGAGTGTAACCAGCTTCAACGAGCTCGCCAGGGACGGGCAAGCGGTGGAGCGTTGGAATCGTTTGCATCCCGAGGACGCACCGCGCCAAAGCTATGTTGTGCAGTGTTTGCAGGACACCGAAGGTCCGGTCATCGCAGCAACGGATTATGTGAAGGCGTTTGCGGAGCAAATCCGTGCCTTTGTGCCCCATCGTTACAGCGTGCTGGGCACCGAAGGTTTTGGCCGATCGGACAGTCGTGAGGCGTTGCGCCGTCACTTCGAAGTGGACCGATACCACATTGCGGTTGCCGCGCTCAACGCACTGGCTGATGACGGCGAGATCCCCGTCAAAACGGTTTCCGAGGCGATCAAGAAGTACGGAATCAATCCGGACAAACCCGATCCTGTGACGGCGTAAGGAATGCGGATGAAATAATTTCCCTAACTGGCGCTGAATGACCGTTTGTATTCAAGGCGTGACAACAGGCGCATAGCCCAGCTATGTCACGGTTGTCGCAACGCCGAATACGGACGATAAGGCAAGCCAGTTGGGGAGGTTATTTCGGTAGCATTCCCAAGCACACCAACAAGGGGAAGAGGCCGTGACTACAAAAGAGATCCTAGTTCCAGACATCGGTGATTTTCAAGATGTAGAAATCATCGAAGTACTGGTGGCGGCAGGCGACAGCATTGCGCTCGACGATCCGCTGATTACGCTGGAGAGCGATAAGGCCGCTATGGATGTGCCTTCGCCCAAGGCTGGGACGGTCAAGGAGCTCAAGGTTGGCCTCGGCGACAAAGTGTCCGAGGGTGATCTGATCTTGTTGTTAGATGTAGCAGAGGCCGAAGCGGCGAGTGAAGCCAAGGCGCCTGCGCCCCGCGAAACATCGCCCGCCACGCCAGCGCAGGAAGCGTCGGCCCCGCCCGCCGCGGCTGCGGCCACGCCCACCGCTGGTGTGTCTTTCGATCGCGTGCACGCGAGCCCGTCGGTGCGGCGCATCGCGCGTGAGCGCCGCATTGATCTCAATCAGCTCAAAGGCACGGGCCGTAAGGGCCGCGTCACCAAACAGGATCTGGATCGGTTTAAAGAGGGCAAGGTGGTACCGGCGGCGACTGGAGGTGCACCTGCTATTCCACCAATCCCCGCGGTCGATTTCGCCAAGTTCGGCGAGATCGAAGTACAACCGCTCAACAGAATCAAACGATTGACCGGCATCAACCTAAGCCGCGCCTGGCTGAACGTCCCTCACGTCACCCATAACGATGAGGCCGACATCACCGAGCTGGAGGCTTTCCGCCAGGCGCTGAAGCCGCGGGCCGAGCAGGCCGGGGTCCGGGTCACCTTATTGAGCTTCTTTATGAAAGCGTGCGCCGCCACGCTGCAGGCGTTTCCCTCCTTCAATGCCTCACTCGATCCCTCGGGCGAGAACCTGATCTTCAAAAAGTACTACCACATCGGCATCGCGGTGGACACGCCGAACGGATTGGTCGTACCGGTGATCCGCGATGTCGACCAGAAAGGTCTGTTCGAACTCTCGGCAGAGCTCGCCGAGATGAGTGGCAACGCGCGGAATAAAAAACTTACCCCAGGCGACATGCAGGGCGGCACGTTCACCATTTCTAGCCTGGGCGGGATCGGGGGCACCTCGTTTACGCCGATCGTCAATGCACCGGAGGTGGCCATCCTGGGGCTGACCCGCTCGCAACAGAAGCCGATCCCGCAAGGCG